>NZ_JBWKZU010000049.1:0-37201 GCF_059424825.1 Acidovorax sp. GW101-11A03
ACCACGTGCCCGGCGGCCGGGGCGACGGGCCGCCGCCCCTGCCGGTGCTGAGCGATGAAAGCGTTTTCCAGTGGGGCGCGTTTGTGGTGCAGGTGTGGTCGGCCGATGGCCAGCTGCTGGCCACCTCCAGTGCCAGCCCGCGCGCCGCCGTGCCCTTGCAGGCCGCGCAGGGCCACCGGCTGGTGCAGCAGGGGGCGGGATGGGAGCAGGGCTGGCGGGTGTACACGGCGCCCCCGGCAGCGCCCGGCCAGCAGCGGGTGCAGGTGCTGCAAAGCGAGCAGTTCCTGCAGGAGGAGGTGTGGGGGCGCACCCTGTATGTGCTGCTGCCGCTGGCCCTCCTGGTGCCCGCTCTGTTGTTCACGCTGTGGTGGGTGGTGGGGCGTGCGTCGCGTTCGCTGCGGGTGGTGGCGCGAGAGGTGGCCCGGCGCGACGACCGCAGCCTGGGCGCCATCCCCCTCGGCCCGGCAGGCCGGGTGCCAGAGGAGATCGTGCCGCTGGTGGCCTCGTTCAACGCACTGCTCGCGCGGCTGGGCGAGGCCTTTGCCGCCCAGCGCCGCTTTGTGCAGGACGCGGCCCACGAGCTGCGCACCCCCATGGCCGCCATGGCCCTGCAGATGGAAAACCTGCGTCCCTGGGTGCCGCCGGGCGAAGCGCAGCAGCAGTTTGCCCAGCTGGATGCCGGCATGCGGCGCGCACAGCACCTGGTGGGCCAGCTGCTGCGCCTGTCGCGGCAGGAGGCCCCAGCGTCGGCGCAGCCGCCTGCCCCGGTGGACATCACCGCCGTGCTGCGCGACAGCGTGGGCCAGTGGATGCCGCTGGCGGACCAGCGGCGCATCGAGGTGGGTTTTGACGGCACCGAGCAGGTGGTGCTGCAGGCCTCGGCCGTGGACCTGCGCAGCGTGTTCGACAACCTGCTGGACAACGCGCTGCGCTACACGCCCGAAGGCGGCTCGGTCGAAGTGCGCCTGCACCGGCTGGATGCGGGGCACGCCGGAAGCCCCGGAGAAGGAAGCGTGGTGGTGGATGTGGTGGACACGGGGCCGGGCATTCCCCCGGACTTGCTGGAGCGTGTGTTCGACCGCTTCTTCCGCGTGCCCGGCACCCCGGCCGATGGCAGCGGGCTGGGCCTGGCCATCACCCGGGCGGCGGCGCTGCGCCAGGGCCTCAGGGTGGAGCTGCTGGCACGCAGTGATGGGGTCAGTGGCCTGGTGGCGCGCGTGCATCTGGCGCCCACTGCCTCATTCGCCGCCAGTTCGGCGCTCACTCGGCGCTAACTCCGCGCTAAGGCAGGGCTAACGCCAGGCTGAGTCACGCTTCCTAGAGTGGATGCATGTCCATCCTCTTGAGAAAGTTCTTTGTATGAAAACACGCCATCCCCTTGCAAGCCTGGCCTGGGGCCTGCTCTCGCTGTCGGCCCTGGCCGTGGGCCTGGTCTCGCTGCGGTATGCGTTGCCCGACATGCCGTTTCCGTCCGAGCTGCCCAGCCTGCAGCTGTCGCGCCATGCCTTCATCGTGCACGCGGTCAGTGCGTCGCTGGCGCTGATGCTGGGGCCGTTGCAGTTGCTGGTGGCGCTGCGTCAGCGGTATCCGGCAGCCCACCGGTGGACAGGCCGGGCCTATGTGCTGGCGATTGCCGTGGCCTGGTTGTCATCGCTGCCCTTGGCCGCGAATGCGATGACGGGTGTGGTGGCTGCCGTTGGTTTTTTTGCACTGGGCCTGGCATGGGTCGTGGCCACGGGCTGGGGCGTGGCCTGCGCGCTGCAGCGGCGGTTTGCTGAGCACCGGCGCTGGATGCTGCGCAGCTATGCCCTCACGGCGGCCGCCATCACGCTGCGCATTTACCTGGGTCTGGGGGCTGCGGCGGGGGTGGACATCGAGGTGTCCTACCCCTTCATCGCCTGGCTGTGCTGGGTGCCCAACCTGCTGGTGGCCGAGTGGTACCTGCGGCGGTCCGGGCCGCAGGCCCGGCTGTCGCCGCTGGGCGCAGCTTGAAGAAACCCGGTGCGCTGGGGGCGCGTGGCCCCCGGGGTTTAGAGCGGCTCACAAAACTCAGCGAAGCGGTTCTGGCTAGGCGCGGCGCCGCAGGCAGTACGAGTAGTACGACAAGACGCTGCAACGACGCCAGAAGCGTTTTGTTAGCCGCTCTTAGCGCACCCGCATGCCTGGGGTGGCGCCCGGCCAGGGGTTGAGTACGTAGATGCCGGGGTTGGTTTTTTCATCGCCATGGCTGGCGGCCAGCACCATGCCTTCGGAGACGCCAAACTTCATCTTGCGTGGCGCCAGGTTGGCCACCATCACGGTGTGCTTACCCACCAGGTCTGCGGGCTTATAGGCGCTGGCGATACCTGAGAAGACATTGCGCGTCCGGCCTTCGCCCACGTCCAGCGTCAGGCGCAGCAGTTTGGTGGAGCCTTCGACCGGCTCGCAGTTCACGATCAGTGCGATGCGCAGGTCGATCTTGGTGAAGTCGTCGATGGTGATGGTGGGGGCCAGCTCTTCGCCGCCGGGTGCTGCTACGGTTTCTGTAGCTGTTTGGGCTTGTGCAGCGGGCGCAGGGGGCTCAAACAATGCCTCAAGCTGCTCGGGCGTCACGCGCTGCATCAGGTGCTGGTAGGGCTGGATGGCCTGCACGTCGCCCACCGCGTTCCACTGCTGCATGTTCACCCCCACAAAGCCTTGCACGGCTTGGGCCAGGCCCGGTAGCACCGGGGCCAGGTAGCGGGTGAGCGTGGCAAAGGCGTTGACGAGCACGGAGCACACCTGGTGCAGGGCTTCGTTGTTGGCGGCGTCCTTGGCCAAGTCCCAGGGCTTGTTCTGGTCCACGTAGGCGTTGACCTTGTCGGCCAGCAGCATGATCTCGCGCGTGGCCTTGCTGTACTCGCGGGTTTCGTACATCTGCGCGATGGCGTCGCTGGCGCCGCGCACATCGGCCAGCAGGGCTGAGCCTGTGGCACCAAAGTGGCTGGTCAGCTTGCCCTCAAAGCGCTTGGTCAAGAACCCCGCCGCGCGGCTGGCAATGTTCACGTATTTGCCAATCAAATCGCTGTTCACCCGCAGCATGAAGTCTTCGGCGTTGAAGTCGATGTCTTCGTTGCGCGCGCTCAGCTTGGCCGCCAGGTAGTAGCGCAGCCATTCGGCGTTCATGTTCAGGCTCAGGTACTTGAGCGGGTCCAGGCCCGTGCCCCGGCTCTTGCTCATCTTCTCGCCGTTGTTCACTGTGAGGAAGCCGTGCACGAACACGTTGTTGGGCGTCTTGCGGCCGCTGAAGTGCAGCATGGCGGGCCAGAACAGCGTGTGGAAGGTGACGATGTCCTTGCCGATGAAGTGGTACTGCTCCATCGCCGGGTCGGCCATGTAGGCATCGTAGCTCTCGCCGCGCTTTTCCAGCAGGTTCTTCAGCGATGCCAGGTAGCCCACAGGCGCATCGAGCCACACGTAGAAGTATTTGCCCGGCGCGTCGGGGATCTCGATGCCGAAATAGGGCGCGTCGCGGCTGATGTCCCAGTCGCCCAGGCCTTCGCTGGTGGTGCCGTCGGGGTTGGTGCGGACGGTGAACCATTCCTTGATCTTGTTGGCCACCTCGGGCTGCAGCTTGCCGTCTTGGGTCCAGTTCTCCAGAAACTCCACGCAGCGCGGGTCCGAGAGCTTGAAGAAGAAATGCTCGGAGTGTTTCAGCTCTGGCTTGGCGCCGCTCAGGGCCGAGAAGGGGTTGATCAGGTCCGTGGGCGCGTACACGGTGCCGCACACCTCGCAGTTGTCGCCGTACTGGTCCTTGGCGTGGCACTTGGGGCATTCGCCCTTGATGTAGCGGTCGGGCAGGAACATGTTCTTCTCAGGGTCGAAGAACTGCTCGATGGTGCGCACTTCGATCAGGCTGCCGTCGGCACGGTCGCGCAGGTCGCGGTAGATCTGGCGGGCCAGCTCGTGGTTTTCGGGTGCGTCGGTGCTGTGCCAGTTGTCAAAGCTGATGTGAAAGCCGTCCAGGTACTGCTTGCGGCCCGCTGCGATGTCGGCCACGAACTGCTGGGGCGTTTTCCCTGCCTTTTCGGCGGCAATCATGATGGGCGCGCCGTGGGTGTCGTCGGCGCCCACAAAGTTGACCGCGTTGCCCTGCATGCGCTGGAACCGCACCCAGATGTCGGCCTGGATGTATTCCATGATGTGGCCGATGTGGAAGTTGCCGTTGGCGTACGGCAGGGCGGTGGTAACGAAGAGTTTGCGAGCGGATGACGTCATGAAAAGCGGCTTTCTCAGGCGGAACCCGCGATTTTAGGCGGTCGGCAGTATCCCTGGCCGTGGCGTGCGCTGTGCAGGCCTCTCCACGTCGCGCAGGTGCCAATCTGGGCGTGCGTGTTGGCCCCTGATGGCGCCACAATGCCCCGCATTCCAACCATCAACAGGAGACAACACATGGCGAGCACATGGGCAAAACGGGTGGGGTGGGGCGTGGGTGGTGCCGTGGTGGCGGTGGCCGCGTACCTGGCGGCATGGCCCGTGCCCATCCAGCCTGTGGCATGGACTGCGCCTGCCGCGCCCGGCTACCAGGGCGTGCACGCCCCCAACCAGCGCCTGGCCCGGCTGAACATCATCGACCTGAAAGGCGAGGTGGGCCCGGAGCACATTGCATTCGGCAAGGACGGCAAACTCTACACCACCGTGCTCAGCGGCAACATCCTGCGCATGAACCCCGACGGCTCGGGCCAGGAGGTGTTTGCCAACACCGGCGGGCGGGTGCTGGGGTTTGACTTTGATGCGGCGGGCAACCTGATTGCGGCCGATGCCATCAAGGGCCTGCTGTCCATCGCGCCGGATGGCAAGGTTACTGTGCTGGCCGACAAGGTGGGTGGCGACCCCATCCGCTATGCCGACGCCGTGGTGGTGGCCCAGAACGGCAAGATGTACCTGAGCGATGCCTCCACCCGCTTTGCCCCCAAGGACTGGGGCGGTACGTTTGAAGCCAGCGTGCTCGACATCCTGGAGCAGGCCAGCACCGGCCGGGTGATCGAATACGACCCCTCTACCCGCACCACGCGCGTGGTGGCGCGGGGCATCAGCTTTGCCAACGGCGTGGCGCTGAGCCAGGACGAAAAGCACCTGTTCGTCAACGAAACCGGCAAATACCGGGTGTGGAAGATTGCGGTGGATGCGAATGACCTCGACATCGGCCAGCCAGGCTCCCAGGCCCGCGTGCTGCTGGACAACCTGCCCGGCTACCCCGACAACCTGATGCGCGGGCAGGGCGGCAAGGTGTGGCTGGGTTTTGCCAAGCCGCGTGGGGCGGCCATCGACAACATGGCGGGCAAGCCCTGGCTGCGCAGCCTGACCCTGCGCCTGCCGCGTGCGCTGTGGCCCATTCCCCAGCCCTACGGCCATGTGATCGCGTTCACTGACGATGGCAAGGTGGTGGCCGACCTGCAGGACCCAAGCGGTGCCTACCCCGAGACCACGGCCATCACCGAGACCGCCGACCGGCTGTTTGTGCAGAGCCTGCACGCGCATGGCCTGGGCTGGTTGCCCAACAAGCCTTAGGGCTCAATCCCGGGGCGCCTCGGGCGGCTCCCCGTGGTGCCTTGTCTTCACTTCGGCGCCGGTGTCCGTCCAGCCAAAGAACCTGCACACCTCGGCCCGCATGGCCAGGGTGTCGGCTCGGCCCAGGGCCATCAGCTCCTGCGTGTAGCCGGATTCGAACAGCAGGTAGCTGGCCAGCGCCGCGCCGCGCACATCGGCCATGTTGGAGGTGACGCCCAGGGCGCCCAGCATGGTGCGCACGGGGCCGGGCAGGTCGCCCACATGGCGTGCGGCCACGGCGTCCAGGCGCTGTGACGGGGCGATCACCAGCAGCTCGATGGGGCGCAGCGCGCTGTGCAGGCGCTTTTCTTCGGGGATGAGGGACAGGGTCTGGTTGATGCGCTGCACGCGCTCCACGTCCACGGCCAGCGCATCCAGAAAGATGTTGGACAGCGCATGCCCGGCGATCTGCGCCAGCGTGGGGTAGGTGGCTGTGGGGTTGGCGGCGGCGTCGCCCTTGGGCTCGTGCATGCGGCCCGCGCCGATCACCAGAATGCGCTCGGCTCCCAGGTGGATGGCTGGAGCGATGGGCGCTGACTGGCGCATGGAGCCATCGCCAAAGTATTCGATGTGGTCATCCACTTCGATGCCCTTGGCCGGAAAGATGAACGGGATGGCCGAGGACGCGAGCAGGTGTTCGTGCGTGATGCGGTCGCTGGCCGCCTTGCGCTGCGAGCGCACCCAGGGTTTGACGGGCGTGGCGGCTTCGAAAAAGGTGACATGTTCGCCCGAGCTGTAGCTGGACGCCGTCACGGCCAGGGCGGTGAGGTGGCCCTTGCGGATCAGCCGGGGCAGGCGCACCAGCGGCACCATCTTGACCAGCAGCTTCTCCAGCGGTGTGTTGTCCAGCAGCGACTTGGGCCGCATGCGCCGCCAGCGCGCCAGCGCCCAGCCCAGCGACACCAGCGTGAGCCAGCGCGCGCCGCTGCGCATCACGCTCAGCGAATCGGCGCCATACACCTGGCTGGCATGGAACTGCCGCCACACGCGCGCGATGCGGCGCACGGCGCGGTCAAAGTGGTCAGCCCCGCAGGCCAGCGCAGCGGCATTGATGGCCCCGGCCGAGGTGCCGGTGATGATGGGAAAGGGGTTGGGGCCATCGCCTTCGCCGCAGGCCAGGCGCAGGTCGGCAATCGCCTCCAGCACCCCCACCTGGTAGGCAGCGCGGGCGCCGCCGCCGGTCAGCAGCAGGCCGGTGGCGGGGATGGAGGGCGCTGCGCCCGGGGTGTCCGAAGAAGGGGGCATGAAGACTGGAATGAAGCGGGATGCGGGCCGATGCCCTGAGTGTGGAGGGGCACCCCACGCGTTTCATGTGGGAAAACCCGCATGGAGCAACACCTTCCCAGCCGCTCAGCCCTTGAGCAGCAACTGCGCCACCGCGTCGCCCTGCAGCACCACGATGCCGTTGTCGCGGGCGTAGATGCGGGCGTTGTCGCTCACCTGCCCCAGCGCCGCCACATACACACCCGCCGAGGCGTCGGCCGCCACCATGGCCGCCTGCAGCTCGCGCAGGGGCTCCACGCCGTGGGTCGCGGCCTTCCAGCGTTTGGCGCTGACCAGGGTGGTATTGCCGCCCAGGGTCAGGCGCATGTCGGCGGCGTTGTTGCCGCCCGTGCCCAGACGCTCCACGGTGTAGCCCGCGCGCTCCCAGGCGGTGGCCAGGGTGTCGGCAAAGCTGCGCCAGGGCATGCTGGCCACGGCGTCGAGCATTTCGGCCACCTTGGCGGGGTTGGGGGCGCGCAATTGCTTCCAGGCGGCCATGCAGCCCACCACAAAGATGGGGAAACCCGCCAGTGCACCCACCACAAAGTATTCCTTGGGCAAAAAAGCCCCGGCCGCCAGCGTGATGAGACCCACCACCACAAAGCTGATCCACCACGGCGAGCGCAGCAGCACGGCAAACAGGGAGTTTTCGGACATCTTGAATTTCACGGGAGGCCTTTTTGGGAGAGTGCGACGATGCAATGCGGTGCGCATTGTCCTTCAGCGCCAGGGGGCGGGAGCTTGGGAATAGACTACCGGCCCCACAGGAGTTAATTGAATGGCAGTCACCGAACAGGGCCTTTTGGCCGCTCTCTCCAGCGTGCTGGACCCCCACACAGGCAAGGATTTTGTCAGCACGCGCGCCCTGCGCAATGTGCAGATCACCGGCGGCGACGTGGCCTTCGACGTGGAGCTGGGCTACCCCGCCAAGAGCCTGGTGCCCGAGCTGCGCCGCAGCCTGGTGGCCGCTGCCAAGGGGGTGGCGGGGGTGGACAACGTGTCCGTCAACATCACCACCAAGGTCATCGCCCATGCCGTGCAGCGCGGCGTGCAGCTGCTGCCCCAGGTCAAGAACATCATCGCCGTGGCCTCTGGCAAGGGCGGGGTGGGCAAAAGCACCACGGCCGCCAATCTGGCCCTGGCCCTGGCGGCCGAAGGCGCCAGCGTGGGCGTGCTCGACGCCGACATCTACGGCCCCAGCCAGCCCATGATGCTGGGCATCAACCGCCGCCCCGAAAGCGACGACGGCAAGACCATGGAGCCGCTGGAGAACTACGGCGTGCAGGTCATGTCCATCGGCTTCCTGGTGGACCAGGACGAAGCCATGATCTGGCGCGGCCCCATGGCCACGCAGGCGCTGGAGCAGCTGCTGCGCCAGACCAACTGGAAAGACCTGGACTACCTCATCATCGACATGCCCCCCGGCACCGGCGACATCCAGCTCACCCTGAGCCAGCGCGTGCCCATGACCGGCGCCGTCATCGTCACCACCCCGCAGGACATTGCCCTGCTGGACGCCAAGAAGGGCATCAAGATGTTCGAAAAGGTGGGTGTTCCCATCCTGGGCATCGTCGAGAACATGGCCGCCCACGTCTGCAGCAACTGCGGCCATGTGGAGCACATCTTTGGCGCCGATGGCGGCAAGAAGATGGCCGCCGACTACGGCATGGACTACCTGGGCGCGCTGCCGTTGAACATGAGCATCCGCCTGCAGGCCGACAGCGGCAAGCCCACCGTGGTGGCCGACCCGGATGGTGAGGTCGCCGCCATCTACAAGAAGGTGGCGCGCGATGTGGCGGTGAAGATCGCCCAGCAGGCCAAGGACTTCTCCAGCAAGTTCCCCACCATCTCGATCAGCAAGAACACCTGATCTTCCCGAGTCGCCTGAGCCGCCCCCACGCGCCATGAACCTGCTCGCGTCCCTGCGCTACCTGGTGGCGCTGCACGAGCACCGGCACTTTGGCCGGGCGGCACAGGCCTGCCACATCACGCAGCCAGCGCTGTCCAACGCGCTGCGCGCGCTGGAAAAGGAGTTTGGCGTGGTGGTGGTGCGCCGGGGTCGCAGCTTCGAGGGCTTCACGCCCGAGGGCGAGCGCGTGCTGGCCACGGCCCAGCGCATGCTGCACGAGCACCAGGTGCTGCAGCAGGACCTGAGCAGCGACGCGGCCCACCCGCGCGGCATGCTGCGCTTGGGCGCCGTGCCCACGGCCATGCCCATCCTCGCGCGGTTTGCGGCGCAGCTGCAGGCGCGGCACCCGGGCATCGTGCCGGTGGCGCTGTCGATGAGCTCGCAGGCGCTGGAGGCAGGGCTGGAGAACATTGCGCTCGACCTGGCGCTGGGCTACACCGAGCGCATGCCCGCACGCGGCGGGCCGCTGCGGGCCTGGCCGCAGTATGTGGAGCATTATTTTCTGCTGCGCCGCGCACCGCGCCCGCCCAAGGGCGCAGCGCGCGGGCTGCAGATCGGCCCGCCCATGGCCTGGGCGGATGCGGCGGCGCTGCCGCTGTGCCTGCTGACCCCCGAGATGCATAACCGCAGCCTGGTGGATGGTGCCTTTCGCAGCGCAGGCGCCACGGTGATGCCCGCCATGGAAACCGATTCGGTGCTGACCCTGGCGCTGAGCGTGGTGGCAGGCAACGTGTGCAGCGTGTTGCCCGGCGCGCTGGTCGATGCCGTGCGCGGCCATGAGGGGCTGGAGGCGCTGCCGTTGACGGGGCCGGTGCTGACCACGCCGATTGGCTTTATGTCGCACCGCCAGGTACAGCCCACCCGCGCCCTCGATGCGGCGCTGGCACTGGCGCAGGACCCCGACTGGCTGCAGCACGCCGCAGCACACAGTGGGCTTCTGGTCGCCGATTGAGCGCTGACCGCACGGGTTGCGGTGGTTGATTCATGGGCCGTTGCAAAAACGGCTGTTTCATTTGTTTTTGTGATCGACCCATGTGCATCGGCAATTTGACGCCGCACGCGCCCCTGGCCGACACTGCGGCGGCGCGCCTGGCCTATGCAGGCGCCTTCATACAAAACAACGCCCCCACGCCCCCGGTCCATGCACCTTGCCCACGAAGCCCCCCCCGCAACCGTTGTCGCCGCCGTGTCGGTCAACGACATGCGCGAGCGTATCCGCCGCAAAAGCCGCCTCAAAGGCCGCCAGCCTGAAGATGCCGCCATGGCCGAAGTGGCGCAGTTGCTGGGCCCGCGCCCGGCCACCGGTTTCCGGCGCGACCTGCTCATCGAATACCTGCACCGCCTGAACGACCACTTTGGTGTGCTGCACGACCGGCACCTGGTGGCTCTCGCCAAGCAGATGAACCTGCCCATGGCCGAGGTGTACGAGGTGGCGAGCTTCTACCACCACTTCGACATCGTGCGCGGCGAGGATGCCCATGCCCCGCGCCTGGTGCTGCGGGTGTGCGACAGCCTGAGCTGCAGCCTGGCGGGCGCGCGCGAGCTGCTGGCCGCGTTGCCCGAACGCCTGCGCGCGGCCGGTCAGGGCGATGTGCAGGTGTTGGCTGTGCCTTGCGTGGGCCGCTGCGAGCAGGCGCCCGTGGCCGTGGTGCACCAGTGCCCGGTGCCGCACGCCACGGTCGATACCGTGCTGGAGGTGGTGGAGTCCAAGCCAAAAAGGGCGCTTGCGCGCCACCCACAAGCGCTGGCAGCTATCAATTTTGATGTTGCTGCGCTGGCGGAGAAGAGCATCCCCACGTCCCCTGGCGAGGTCAGCCCCGCCCACACCGACCTGGCCACCTACCGCGCCCACGGTGGCTACCAGACGGCTGCCGCGCTGGTCAATGGCGAGATGGATGCCGAGGCCGTGCTCGCGGCCATGGAGGACTCGGGCCTGCGCGGCCTGGGCGGCGCGGGCTTCCCGGCGGGGCGCAAGTGGCGCATCGTGCGGGATCAGCTGGCGCCACGCCTGATGGCCGTCAACATCGACGAAGGTGAGCCCGGCACCTTCAAGGACCGCACTTACCTCGAACGCGACCCGCACCGCTTTCTGGAAGGCGTGCTCATCGCCGCCCAGGTGGTGGGCACCGAGGCCGTCTACATCTACCTGCGCGACGAGTACCACGGCTGCCGCGCGCTGCTGCAAAAGGCCCTGGACGACCTGCGCGCCGAGCCGCCCTGCCACCTGCCGCACATCGAACTGCGGCGCGGCGCGGGTGCTTACATCTGCGGCGAAGAGTCGGCCATGATCGAGAGCATTGAGGGCAAGCGTGGCGAGCCCCGCATGCGCCCGCCCTACATTGCCCAAGTGGGCCTGTTCGGCCGGCCCACGCTGGAGCACAACTTCGAGACGCTGTACTGGGTGCGCGACATCGTCGAGCGCGGGCCACAGTGGTTTGCCAGCTTCGGCCGCCATGGCCGCAAGGGGCTGCGGTCTTTCAGCGTGAGCGGGCGGGTGAAGCACCCGGGCGTCAAGCTCGCTCCGGCGGGCATCACAGTGCAGGAACTCATCGACGAATACTGCGGCGGTTTGCCGGACGGGCACCAGCTTTATGCCTACCTGCCCGGCGGTGCCTCGGGCGGCATCCTGCCCGCCAGTCTTAACAACATCCCGCTCGACTTCGACACGCTGCAGCCCTACGGCTGCTTCATCGGCTCCGCCGCCGTCATCGTGCTCAGCCAACACGACCGCGCGCGCGATGCGGCGCTGAATGTGATGCGGTTTTTTGAACATGAAAGCTGCGGCCAGTGCACGCCCTGCCGTGTGGGCACGGCCAAGGCGGCCACGCTGATGGAAGCTCCGCAGTGGGACGAAGAGTTGCTTGACGACCTCGCGCAGGTCATGGGCGATGCCTCCATCTGCGGCCTGGGCCAGGCGGCGCCCAACCCCATCCGCTGCATCCACAAATACTTTGCGCACGAGGTGGGTGAAGCGCCGTGGCCGGGCGATTTGCCCAAGCCGCGCAACAGTCCGCTGACCGAGCAATTGCCCGGAGGGTTGAAGCCATGAGCGCCGTGTTGACACCTACTGCTGCGGCGCAGCCCGCCGTGGCCTTCGAGCTGGACGGCCAGCCCGTGACAGCCCATCCCGGCGAAACCATCCTGAAGGCCGCGCAGCGCCACGGCGTGGAGATTCCGCACCTTTGCTACAGCGACGGCCTGCGTCCCGACGGCAACTGCCGCGTCTGCGTGGTCGAGATCGCGGGCGAGCGCACGCTGGCGCCCAGCTGCTGCCGAGCGCCCACCGAGGGCATGAAGGTGTTGGCCGCCAGCCCCCGCGCGCGCAAAAGCCAGCAGATGGTGGTGGAGATGCTGCTGTCGGACATGCCGGACCAGGGCTACCGGTGGAACGATGGAGATGCAAATACTCCTGAATTGATAGCTGAAAACATAGATCCATCAGGCGGTGAAGGCCTATTTGATTCAATAATTTCCGACACCATCGGCCAACACGGCGAGCTGAGCTCCTGGGCCGACCGCCTGGGCGTGACCGTGCGCCCGGCGCTCCAGGCCCTGCGCCGCGAGCAGCCCGCGCCGGACCTAAGCCACCCCGCCATGGCCGTCAACCTGGACGCCTGTATCCAGTGCAACCGCTGCGTGCGCGCCTGCCGCGAAGAGCAGGTCAACGATGTGATCGGCTACGCGCTGCGCGGAGCAGACAGCAAGATCGTCTTCGACCTCGACGACCCCATGGCCGAGAGCACTTGCGTGGCCTGCGGCGAATGTGTGCAGGCCTGCCCCACGGGCGCGCTCAGCCCCAAGACGCACATCGGCTCGCAAAAGGTGGACCGCAAGGTCGATTCGGTCTGCCCTTTCTGCGGCGTGGGTTGCCTCATCACCTACAACGTGCGGGATGAAAAGATCATCAGCGTGGAAGGCCGCGACGGCCCGGCCAACCATGGCCGCCTGTGCGTAAAGGGGCGCTTTGGTTTCGACTACGCCCACCACCCCGACCGCCTGACGGTGCCGCTGGTTCGCAAGAGCGGCGTGCCCAAGGAGGTGCGGCCTTACGGTGCTGACTGGCGCGACACCTTCCGCGAAGCGACCTGGGACGAGGCGCTGGACCTGGCCGCAGGCCGGCTCAAGACCCTGCGCGACACGCACGGCCGCAAGGCGCTGGCGGGCTTTGGCTCGGCCAAGGGCAGCAACGAAGAGGCCTATCTGTTCCAGAAGCTGGTGCGCACCGGCTTTGGCAGCAACAACGTGGACCACTGCACCCGGCTGTGCCATGCGTCCAGCGTGGCCGCGCTGCTCGAAGGCGTGGGCTCAGGCGCGGTGAGCAACCCGGTGAACGACGTGGAGCACGCGGAGCTGATCTTTGTGATCGGCTCCAACCCCACCGCCAACCACCCGGTGGCTGCCACCTGGATGAAGAACGCCGCCCAGCGCGGCGCCAAGATCGTGCTGGCCGACCCGCGCGTGACCGACATTGGCCGGCATGCGTGGCGCACGCTGCAGTTCAAGGCCGATACCGATGTGGCCCTGCTCAATGCGCTCATCCACACGGTGATTGACGAGGGCCTGGTGGATGAAGCCTTCATCCGCGACCGCGTCAACAACTTCGAGGCCCTCAAGGCCAACGTGATGGGCTGCAGCCCCGAGGCCATGGCGCCTGTATGCGGCATCCCTGCCGAGACGCTGCGCGAGGTGGCGCGGGCGTTTGCCACATCGAAGTCCTCGATGATCCTCTGGGGCATGGGCGTGAGCCAGCACGTGCATGGCACCGACAATGCGCGCTGCCTGATCGCCCTGTGCGCCGTCACGGGCCAGATCGGCAAACCCGGCTCGGGCCTGCACCCGCTGCGCGGCCAGAACAACGTGCAGGGCGCGAGCGACGCGGGCCTGATCCCCATGATGTTCCCCAACTACCAGCGCGTGGACAACGCCGGGGCGCATGCGTGGTTCGAAGACTTCTGGGGCACATCGCTGGACAAGGCGCCCGGCTACACCGTAGTGGAGATCATGCACAAGGCCCTGGCCCCGGACAGCGACCCGCACAAGGTGCGTGGCATGTACATCCTGGGCGAAAACCCCGCCATGAGCGACCCCGACCTGAACCACGCGCGCCACGCGCTGGCCAGCCTCTCGCATCTGGTGGTGCAGGACATCTTCCTGACCGAGACTGCCTGGCTGGCCGACGTGGTGCTGCCCGCCAGTGCCTGGCCTGAAAAGACCGGCACGGCGAGCAACACCGACCGCATGGTGCAGATGGGCCGCCGCGCGCTGAACCCGCCGGGCGATGCCCGGCCGGACCTGTGGATCATTCAGCAGATCGCGCAGCGCATGGGCCTGGGCTGGAACTACGAGGGAGAGGAGTCTGGCGTGGCGGCGGTGTATGACGAGATGCGCCAGGCGATGCACGCGAGCATCGAGGGCATCACGTGGGACCGGCTGGAGCGCGAGTCCAGCGTCACCTACCCCTGCCTCACGCCTGACGACCCCGGCCAGCCCATCGTCTTCACCGAGAAATTTCCCACGCCCACAGGTCGCCTGCAACTGGTGCCTGCCAGCGTGATCCCGGCGGCCGAAAAGCCCGACGCCGACTTCCCCCTGGTGCTCATCACCGGCCGCCAGCTGGAGCATTGGCACACCGGCAGCATGACGCGGCGCAGCACCGTGCTGGACGCCATCGAGCCCATGGCCACCGCATCGCTGCATGGTGACGAGCTGGCGCGGCTGGGCGTGGCGCCCGGCGCGCTGGTGGGCATCCGCTCGCGGCGCGGCATGCTGCAGGTGCGCGTGCGCCGCGACGATGGCACGCCGCGCGGCACGGTGTTCATGCCGTTTGCGTACGTGGAGGCGGCTGCCAACCTGCTGACCAATGCGGCGCTGGACCCGTTTGGCAAGATCCCGGAATTCAAGTACTGCGCCGTAGCGGTGGAGCGGCTGGAAACCGTTGCAATCTGAGGGCGATCAAGGGGCTTTGCAGGCCGCGCCGACCCTGGCCGTGCGCCGGGGTACAGTCAGCGCCCATGACAGAGCGCCCCTACACCGACGTTGCCGTGATCATGCGGTGCGAGCACATCGACAACCGCTGGCAGCCCTGGCGCTGGTCGCTGGCCGAGGTGGTGATCCACGAACCCACCTTCGGTACTGAGCCCCGCCCGCTGATCCAGGACGAGCGCGAGCAGCGCTGGCTGTTTCCCGGCTTTCGCGTGGAGCTGTTCCGCGACGATGCCGAGGGCTACCACCTCAACCTCACCTCGCCCGCGCCCTGCTGGTTTGTGATGTGGCGCCGCGATGAAGACACGGGCACGGGCGAGATCCCCCTGGCCCGCCCCGTGGCTGTGAGCCTGAGCTACCACGACGCCGGCCGCTGGCTGGATGCGCAGGAGACTGTGGAGCAGGTGCCCGCCGCCCCCGAGGTGCTGGAGGCGCTGCGCGCCTTTGTGGCCGAGCACTACCAGCCCGAGCCCAAACGCCGCAAGCGGCCGGACAGTTTCCAGTCGCTGACGGACCGCTTTGGCAACCCTGCGTCGGTGTCCACCGAGAAGCAACGTGGCGGCGGTGGAGGAGGGCGTGGCCATGGCTGACGGCTTCCTCGGCCGCTGGTCGCGCCGCAAGCAGGACGTGCGGGAGGGCAAGCCGGTGGAAGAGCCTGTGCCGCCAGCGCCTGCTCCTGCTGTGGCAGCCCAGATTGCTGCGCCTGCACCCGTGTCCGCGCCTGCAGAGGCTGCCCCGGCGTCTGAGCCTCCACCTCCCACGCTGGCAGACGCGCAGGCGCTCACCCCCGCGTCCGACTTCAAACCCTTTGTGTCCCGTGCCGTCTCGCCCGAGGTGCGCAACCTGGCGATGAAGAAGCTGTTTGCCGACCCGCACTTCAATGTGATGGATGGGCTCGACATCTACATCGACGACTACACCCAGCCCGACCCCTTGCCCGCAGGCATGCTGCGCAAAATGGCCAGCGCGCATGCGATGGGCTTCTTTGACGACGAAAAGAAGGCCGGGGGTGAAGTAGCAGACCAAGGCGGCGATGCAATAGCCCCGGAGGCCGCTCAGCCTCGGGATGATGCGGAGGCCGACGGCCGCACAGACGTGGCACAGTCCGGGGTATGCAACGCTGTTCCTGGCGTTCCCACCAGCGAGCCTGTGCGGGTCGCCCGTTCTGAAGAGGATGGGGTGGCCATGCCAGCCAGCCACACCCACGATGACCACGACGCTCATTTGCGACTGCAACCAGACGATGCCCCTCAACGCCAAGGCGTTGGGCGAGGCACTGCATGAAGACCTGACCCTCCACTCCACCCTGTGCCGCCGCGACGCGGGGGCGTTTCAGAAAGCAATCCAGTCCGGGCAGGAGGTGGTGGTGGCCTGCACCCAGGAGCAGCGCCTGTTTGCCGACCTTGGTCAGCAGACCGAAGGTGCGGTCTCGCCCATCCGGTTTGTGAACATTCGCGAGACTGGTGGCTGGAGCCGCGACGCCGCCAAGGCCAGCCCGAAGGTCGCTGCATTGTTGGCCGCAGCCCATCTGCCGGAGCCCGAGCCGGTACCCACCGTCACCTACAAAAGCACAGGCCGCTTGCTCATCATCGGCCCGCTGGACCAGGCCGAGCAGGCCGCCGCGCTGGTGTCGGATGTGCTGGATGTGACCCTTTTCACCCAGGGCCCCGGCAATGCGGGTGGCGCGCAGGCGCGGCGCTACCCCGTGCTGGGCGGGCGCATCACGGGCCTCACGGGCTGGTTGGGCGCGTTCGAGCTGCAGTGGTCGGCCGACAACCCCATCGACCTGGACCTGTGCACCCGCTGCAACGCCTGCGTGGCGGCTTGTCCCGAGAACGCCATCGGCCTGGATTACCAGATCGACCTGGCCGCCTGCCAGTCACACCGCGCCTGCGTCAAGGTGTGCCAGGTGGCAGGTGCCATCGACTTCACCCGCGATGCCACAGCGCAGACCGAGCGTTTTGACCTGGTGCTGGACCTGCGTTCGCCCACCGCCACGCCCACCTTCCTGCAGCACGCGCTGCCGCAGGGTTACCTGCGCTGGGACGGTCGAGACCTGGGCACGCTGCTCAAGCTGCGCGAACTGGTGGGCGAGTTCGAGAAGCCCAAGTTTTTTGCCTACAAACAAAAGTTGTGTGCTCACAGCCGCAACGCCACCGTGGGCTGCAACGCCTGCGTGGACATCTGCTCCGCCGAAGCCATCAGCAGCGACAAGGGCCGCCAGCAAATCAAGGTGAACCCCAACCTGTGTGTGGGCTGCGGTGCCTGCACCACCGTGTGCCCCACCGGCGCGCTGACCTATGCCTACCCCCGTGCGACAGAGCAGGGCACCAAGCTCAAGACGCTGCTGTCCACCTACGCGGCTGCCGGTGGCAAGGATGCGGTGCTGCTGCTGAACAGCCAGGAGCGCGGCCAGGCGCTGGTGGAGGAGCTGGGGCGTGCTGCCCAGCTGAAGCTGGCGCAGGGCGTGCCTGCCAACGTGATCCCGGTGGCGCTGTGGCACACCGCCAGCACCGGGGTGGACCTGTGGCTGAGTGCCATCGCCTACGGCGCGTCGCAGGTGGTGGTGCTCTGCACCGACGAAGAAGCGCCGCAGTACCTCGACGGCCTTCAGGCTCAGATGGACGTTGCGCAGGTCATCCTGCGAGGGCTGGGGTACACCGGCACCCATGTGCAACTGCTGCGTGCCACGCATCCCACCGAGCTGGACGCCGCATTGCAAGGGCTGGGCCAGACGCGCCAGAAGACACCCGCCGTGGCCGCACGTTTTGCGGTGGCACAAGAGAAGCGCAGCACGCTGGAGATGGCGCTCGACCACCTGATCGAGCAGGCCCCGATGCCCGTGGCCGAACGGCCTGCGGCGATTGCCTTGCCCGCAGTGGGTTCGCCCCTGGGCACGATCGAGGCCAACAAAGACCGCTGCACCTTGTGCCTGAGCTGCGTGAGCGCCTGCCCCGCCAGTGCGCTGCAGGACAACCCGCAGTTGCCGCAGCTGCGCTTCATCGAAAAGAACTGCGTGCAGTGTGGCCTGTGTGCCACCACCTGCCCGGAAGACGCGATCACTCTGCAGCCGCGTTTGCTGCTCACACCCGAGCGGGCACAGCTGCGTGTGCTCAACGAGGCTAAGCCCTGGGCCTGTGTGCGCTGCAGCAAACCCTTTGGCACGGTGAAGGCCATCGAAGCCATGCTGGGCAAGCTCTCGGGCCACCCCATGTTCCAGGGAGAGGCGCTGGAGCGCCTGAAGATGTGCAGCGACTGCCGCGTGATTGATCTGTATTCCGCACAAAACGAGACGAAAGTGACCGACCTGTGAGCGCATCCTCTGCTTCTTTGACATCCCCGGGCAGCAGCTCCGCGCTGGACGAGGAAACCGCGCGGGCCGAACTCTATGGGTTGTTGTCGCAGCTGTACTACGCGGCGCCCAGCCCCGAGCTGATGTCGGCCCTGCGCGTGGCGGTGACCGAGGCGCCCGCCGATGGCGGCTTTCTGCAGGAGCCCTGGCAGCAGCTGGTGGGTGCGGCACGCGCGCAGGATGATGCGGCCATTGCGCAAGAGTTTGACCGCCTGTTTGGTGGCGTCGGCAAGCCCGAGGTGTACCTGTATGGATCGCACTACCTGAGCGGCTTCCTGAATGAAAAACCCCTTGCCCGCCTGCGCACCGACCTGGACCGCCTGGGCCTGGCGCGCGACGACGCCATGCCAGAGACCGAGGACCACATCGCATATCTGTGCGAGGTGATGCGTTATCTGATCGCGGGGGATGACGTAGCTGTCTGCAACCTGACGGCCCAGCGCGACTTTTTTGCAACGCATTTGCAGCCCTGGCTTCCGCAGCTTTGTGATGTGTTAGCAGCCCATCCGCAGGCGCGCTTTTATGCAGCGCTGGCCCAGTTCACGCGGGCCTTTGCGTCCGTGGAGGCACAGGGCTTCGACATGCTCGATTGACCTGTGGGAGGCCGCAGCGCGCCTGTGGCCAGCGCTACAAAAGATGAGTGCTTTAGTGGGGGGTGTAAAGCTGGATTGCAGTGTTTTACACACTGACATAGACTGTATGAATAGCTTTTCATAGCTTCCCCATTGCTGCCAGCCATTCTGGAGACAACCATGCAGAACCGCCAGCCGAATCCCTCACGCCGCAGCTTCTTTGCCGGCGCCGCCACCGCAGGGGCTGCAGCAGCAGCCGTGGTGGCACTTCCCCATGTGGCTCCGTCCGAATCTGTGGTCTCTGATGCGCCCCGCCCCGCGCCTGAAAAGGGCGGTGGCTACCACCTGTCTGCGCATGTGAAGCAGTACTACAAGACCACCCAACTCTGACCGGGGCCTGCCATGTTGCTGACCAAGAAGACCTCTCACGCCGCGCAGAGCACCAGTGCCTCTGCATCGCCCTTTGTTCACAGCCTGCGCCGGGGTCTGTCCCAGGCTCTGCCCACCATGGACCGGCGCTCGTTCCTGCGCCGCTCCGGCCTGGGGGTGGGTGTCGGCATTGCCGCGTCACAACTCACGTTGGTCAAGAAGTCCAACGCCGCCGAAGGCGCCAAGGTCGCCATCGGTGACAGCAAGATCGAAGTGCGCCGCACGGTGTGCACCCACTGCTCGGTGGGTTGCGCGGTCGATGCCGTGGTTGAGAACGGTGTATGGGTGCGGCAAGAGCCCGTGTTCGACTCGCCCATCAACCTGGGCGCCCACTGCGCCAAGGGTGCGGCCCTGCGTGAGCATGGCCACGGCGAATACCGCCTGCGCTACCCCATGAAGCTGGTCAACGGCAAGTACGAGCGCATCAGCTGGGACACGGCGCTGAACGAAATCACCGCCAAGATGAAAGAGTTGCGTGCAGCCAGCGGCCCAGACAGTGTTTACTTTGTCGGCTCGTCCAAGCACAACAACGAGCAGGCTTATCTGCTGCGCAAGTTCGTGAGCTTCTGGGGCACCAACAACTGCGACCACCAGGCGCGCATCTGCCACTCCACCACCGTGGCGGGCGTGGCCAACACATGGGGCTACGGCGCCATGACCAATTCGTACAACGACATGCAGAACAGCAAGGTCGCCCTGTACATTGGCTCCAACGCGGCTGAGGCCCACCCGGTGAGCATGCTGCACATGCTGCACGCCAAGGAAACCGGCTGCAAGATGATCGTGGTGGACCCGCGTTTCACCCGCACCGCAGCCAAGGCCGACGAGTATGTGCGCATCCGCTCGGGCACTGACATTCCCTTCCTTTTTGGCCTGCTGTACCACATCTTCAAGAACGGTTGGGAAGACAAGAAGTACATCCACGACCGTGTGTATGGCATGGAGAAGGTGCGCGAAGAAGTGCTGGCCAAGTGGACGCCCGACAAGGTGGAAGAGGCCTGCGGCGTCAAGGAAGACCAGATGTTCAAGGTCGCCAAGATGCTGCACGACAACAACCCCGGCACCATCGTGTGGTGCATGGGCCAGACGCAGCACACCATCGGCAATGCCATGGTCCGTGCCTCGTGCATCCTGCAACTGGCGCTGGGCAATGTGGGCAAGACCGGTGGTGGCACCAACATCTTCCGTGGCCACGACAACGTGCAGGGCGCGACCGACGTGGGCCCCAACCCCGATTCGCTGCCGGGCTACTACGGCCTGGCCGAAGGCTCGTGGAAGCACTTCGCGGCCGTGTGGGGTGTGGACTTTGAATGGATCAAGAAGCAGTACGCCTCGCCCGCGATGATGACCAAGAGCGGCATCACCGTGTCGCGCTGGATCGACGGTGTGCTGGAGAAGAACGAGCTGATCGACCAGGACTCCAACCTGCGCGGCGTGTTCTTCTGGGGCCATGCGCCCAACTCGCAGACCCGTGGCCTGGAAATGAAGCGCGCCATGGACAAGCTGGATCTGTTGGTGGTGGTGGACCCGTATCCATCGGCCACTGCTGCCATGGCAGCGATGCCCGGCAAGGCCGAAGACCTGAATCCCAACCGCGCGGTGTACCTGCTGCCTGCTGCGACGCAGTTCGAGACCAGTGGCTCGTGCACGGCCTCCAACCGCTCCATCCAGTGGCGTGAGAAGGTCATCGAGCCGCTGTGGGAGAGCCGTTCGGACCACATGATCATGCACCAGTTCGCCGAAAAGCTGGGCTTTGCGGCCGAGCTGTCCAAGAACTACAAGATGCAGAAGGTCAAGGGCATGGACGAGCCCGTGGTCGAAGACATCCTGCGCGAAATCAACAAGTCGGTCTGGACCATTGGCTACACCGGCCAAAGCCCCGAGCGCTTGAAGGCTCACATGCGGAACATGCATTTGTTCGACGTGAAGACCCTCAAGTCCAAGGGCGGCAAGGACAAGGAAACCGGCTACGACTTTGGTGGCGACTACTTCGGTCTGCCCTGGCCTTGCTACGGCACGCCCGAACTCAAGCACCCCGGCTCGCCCAACCTGTACGATACCTCCAAGCATGTGATGGAGGGTGGCGGCAACTTCCGCGCCAACTTCGGTGTGGAAAAGGACGGCGTCAACCTGCTGGCCGAGGATGGTTCGCACTCCGTGGGCTGCGAGATCACCACGGGCTACCCCGAGTTCGACCATGTGTTGCTGAAAAAGCTGGGCTGGTGGGACGACCTGAGCGATGCCGAGAAGGCCAAGGCCGAAGGCAAGAACTGGAAGACCGACCCCACGGGCGCGATCATCCGCGTGGCCCTCAAGCATGGTTGCCATCCGTTTGGCAACGCCAAGGCGCGTGCCGTGGTGTGGAACTTCCCCGATGCGATTCCGCAGCACCGTGAGCCGCTGTACGGCACCCGGCCGGACCTCATGGCCAAGTACCCCACCCACGACGACAGGAAAGCTTTCTGGCGCCTTCCCACGCTGTACAAGAGCGTGCAGGAGAAGAACGTGGCCGACAAGGTACACGAGAAGTTCCCGCTCATCATGAGTTCGGGCCGCCTGGTCGAGTACGAAGGCGGCGGCGAGGAGACCCGCTCCAACCCCTGGCTGGCCGAACTGCAGCAGGAGTCGTTTGTCGAGATCAACCCCAAGACCGCTGCCGACCGGGGCATCCGCAACGGCGAGCGTGTGTGGCTTAGCTCGCCCACGGGCGCGCGGCTCAATGTGCAGGCGCTGGTCACCGAGCGCGTGGCCCCCGATACGGTGTGGATGCCGTTCCACTTCTCGGGCCGCTGGCAGGGTGCGGACATGCTGGCGTACTACCCCAAGGGCGCGGCGCCTGTGGTGCGCGGCGAGGCCGTCAACACCGCAACGACGTATGGCTACGACAGCGTGACCATGATGCAAGAAACCAAGACCACGATCTGCAACGTGGAACGCGCCTGATCGCGCCACGCAAGGAGACACACATGGCACGAATGAAATTCATCTGTGACGCAGAGCGCTGCATCGAGTGCAACGGCTGCGTGACCGCCTGCAAAAACGAACACGAGGTGCCCTGGGGCGTGAACCGCCGGCGTGTGGTCACGCTCAACGACGGTGTGCCGGGCGAAAAATCCATCTCGGTGGCCTGCATGCACTGCAGCGATGCACCTTGCATGGCGGTCTGCCCCGTCAACTGCTTCTACCGCACCGAAGAAGGTGTGGTGCTGCATGACAAGGACGTGTGCATTGGCTGCGGCTACTGCAGCTATGCCTGCCCGTTTGGCGCGCCGCAGTTCCCGTCGCAGGGCACCTTCGGCGTGCGCGGCAAGATGGACAAGTGCACCTTCTGCGCTGGTGGCCCTGAGGCGCACGGCAGCCAGGCCGAGTTTGAAAAATACGGCCGCAACCGGCTGGCCGAAGGCAAGCTGCCGGCCTGCGCAGAAATGTGCTCGACCAAGGCGCTGCTGGCCGGGGATGGCGATGTGGTCGCCGACATCTTCCGCAACCGTGTGGTACAGCGTGGCAAGGGCGCTGAAGTGTGGGGCTGGGGCACGGCCTACGGTTCGCAACAAGCAGGCCAGCCTGCAGGGGGCAAGTCATGATTCAGCGCCTGCATCTCATTGTCATCACCGCCCTGGCCGCAGGTGCCTTGGCTGCCTGTGGCGAAAAACCGCAGACCGGCGCAGGCATCCGCGGCGATGCCGCACCCTACGCAGGCACCGGCAGCAACTTCACCGAACCGGGCTGGAAGGCGGGTGACAAAGCCAGTTGGGAAGCCCAGCTGAAGGCCCGCCAGCAGTACGGCCAGAACGAGTACACCCGCAGCCAAACCAAGTGAGGCCCACCATGAAACACATCGTGTGGTCCTTAGCCCTGGTGGCGGGTCTGGCCGGGTTGTCAGGTGGTGCTGCGTTTGCGCAGCAGGCGCCAGCGGCTGCGGCCCCTGCTGCAGCCCCTGCGCCCGGTGGCATCCAGAGCCAGAACATCTTCGAAGTCAAACCCGACGCCAGCGCTGACCCCAAGTATGCCGAGCAGACCAATGGCGAGCGCGCCAAGGTGCAGCCCGGCAACAACGCACCCATGTGGCGCCAGGTGGGGCAGGGCGTGACGGGCTACAGCAGCTTGCCCACAACCCAGGCGCCCGAGGCGGGCAACCTGATCCAGCCGTTTGTGCAGTACCCCGGCTCGCGCGTTACCAACGCGGGCGAAGCCTGGCGCCAGGTGCGCAACCACTGGATCATTCCTTATGGCGCGGCACTGTTTGCCATCGTGCTGCTGGCCCTGGGCATCTTCTACTTTGTGAAGGGCCCGCTGGGGCATGAGCACCCTGACGGCACCGGCCCCCGCCGCATCGAGCGTTTCACCCCGTTCGAGCGCGCGGCCCACTGGGCCAATGCGTTTGCCTTCATCGCGCTGGCCATCTCCGGCATCGTGATGGCGTTTGGCAAGTTCTTCCTGCTGCCCATCCTGGGGAGCACGCTGTTTGGCTGGTTGACCTATGCGCTCAAGAACGTGCACAACTTCGTGGGCCCGCTGTTTGCCGTGTCGCTGCTGGTGATCATCCTCACCTTCATCAAGGACAACATCGCCAACCGCGCCGACTTTGTCTGGCTGGCCAAGGGCGGTGGCATGCTGGGCAAGGGCGACCACGAAGTGCCTTCGCACCGTTTCAATGCGGGCGAGAAGGGCCTGTTCTGGTGGGGCATCACCATCCCCGGCATCTTTGTGGTGGCCACGGGCCTGGTGCTCGACAAGCTCATTCCCGGCTTTGGCGACGTGCGTGGCGACATGCAGATCGCCCACATGATCCACGCCACCCTGGCCATCTGGATGATGGCGTTGATCTGTGGCCACATCTACATGGGCACGGTGGGCATGAAGGGCGCCTACAAGGCCATGCGCACCGGCTACGTGAGCGAAGGCTGGGCCAAGGAGCACCACGAGCTTTGGTACGACGATGTGCAGGCGGGCAAGATCCCGCGCCAGCGCAGCGCCAGCCAGCCAGCGGCCGATGCCGCCACAGCATCTGCGGGCCAGCAGCCCGCGCAGGTATGAGGACCCGCACCATGATGACGACACGAACTACCCGCTCCCTGGCGCTGGCACTGTGCGCGGCAGGTGTGTGCACCCTGGCATCCGCCAAGCTGCCCGCCCCGTCGCCCGAGGCCGCCGCCAAGGCCGCAGAAGCCGCAGCCAAGACTGCCTGGGCCGGCAAGGTGGACAACTACAAGCTCTGCCTCTCGCAAGACAAGGTGGCCGCGCACTACCGCAAGACCACGCCCTCGGCCAAGCCTGCCGCCGCAGGGACGGCCGCCTGCGCTGACCCCGGCCCCTTTGCCTACACGCCGCCCGCCGCCAAGCCTGCCGAAGCCGCTGGCGCCCATTCGCCACCCGGCACGGCCAGCAGCCCGCCCAGCACCCAGGTGCCCGCAGCTGCGGCCACGCCTGCGTCCAAGTCCTGATCCTGAGGGCTCTGGCCCCCAGTCAGCCCGTCGGGCTGCAAGCCGCGTCCACGCTGGTGGCGCGGCTTTGTTTTTTCAGACACCCTGCATGCGTTGTGCAAGGCGTCACTTCGTACTTGTTATAAGGCCGCTCGTTTGTGGATTGCGTCCCCCAGCAGTGCTGTGACTGTTCGCTGCCGTGGGTGGGGGCTGCGTTTTCAGCTACTCCCTGCGGCCAGTGATGGGGGCAGGCCAAGCCTGGGCAGTGTGCCGAGCGCAGTCTCTCGCATCTAGGAGCCAACAGGTCGTTCGGGTGCGCGGCGCGAGGCCAACTGCTCAACCAACTCGTGCATCGGCATGGGTTTGGAGAAGAGCCAGCCCTGTCCGAACTGCACTCCGTGCGCACGCAGATACTCGGCCTGCTCCTCGGTCTCGATACCTTCTGCAATCATCTTCAACTCCAGCGACTTGGCCATCTCGATGATGTGCCCGATGACGTGGCTCGTCACAGCGTGCTGGCCGATCGTGCCGACAAAACACTTGTCGATCTTCAGGCTGTCCATCGTGAACTCGGTGAGATAGGAAAGGCTGGAATAGCCTGTACCAAAATCATCGATCGCTACCAAGTGCCCTTGGGCGCGCAATGCTTCCACGGACTTTCGTGCTTGTTCCGCGTGCAGGAAGACCCGCTCTGTGGCCTCAATGTGAATGCACTGGTTGTTGATGCCCATGGCTGTGGTGATTGCGCGCAAGCGGGCACAAATGTCTGGATTGCAGATGTCCTGCGCCGAGAGGTTCACCGCCACGTGAAAATCCGGCCGCTTGCGCAAAAGATCCGCAGCATCGGAGGCGACCAGCTCCAGGACTCTTTGCGTGATGCGCTCGATCAGGCGGTTGCGCTCGGCAACGGGAATGAAAACATCCGGGCTGACAAACTCCCCGGTGCTTTTGCGCCACCGCAACAAGGCTTCGGCACCGACCCACTCCTTGGTGCGCAAGTCCACGATGGGTTGGTAGACGAGGAAGAACTCGCCGCGCTTCAGTGCAACGCGCAGGGCCGCAGGCAGAGCACCGTTGATGCGGACCAATTGCGCGACGACAAAGGCCAGAACCCCCGCTGCGCCGATGCCGATGGGCAAAAGCACAAGCAATACGCGCCACCCATCGTGCTCGATCTCACTGCGCGGAATCGCCACGTAGGCGGCATAGTCATAGCGGTCTGAACGCTTCCATGCGACCACGCCCGCGCCATCGAAGAAGCTGGTCTCGTACTTGTCGCGAATCTTGTCAAACCACAAAGGATCGAACAATCCGTTATGGAAAATTTCCTTCCTGCGGCCCACTCCCAGCACGCCGTAGGTCAGCTTTTTGTCCAGTGCTGCTCCATCAAGAACAGTCCTTTCATGCACCAGCGCGGCGAAACCCGTCTTTGCGTCACCAGTGACGACCAGCCTGGACCCCGGAAGCAGCGGATGTTCGAACTGGGTCCAGATGTTGTAGCCCGCAGCACTCACATAGGATTTGGGCCCCAGGCGATAGCCGATCGACCCGAATGAGGAGCAGACGAGCTGCTCATCCGCAACGTAGCCCACGTCGAGAAGAAGGTTCGACTGGATCACCAGTTTGCGCATGAGATTGAGGTTTGGCTCCGCGCAAGGCTCTGGCGTCTGGCGGGTGCTCAGCTCAGCAAAGACATGCGCCAGTTGATCGCTCACCTTGTGAGAGCGGTGCAGAATGTCTGCCGCCATGGCGCTGGCCCGGTCGCGCTGCCGGTCCACGCTCATGTACGCCGCCAGCAAAATGGCCGCCAGTATGGGCACCATGATGGCTGCCAGCCCGATGCTGTACAGAATGACGACTCGGCGCCGCATTGATGGCATTGAAACTCTCCCGAATTGCGCTACCTGCGGGGGATGGGCCGCTCCAAACCGCGAGCAGGAGGACCCAGTCGCCCGAGACTAGCATTTGAATGCCGCCGCAGCCTGCTTTTTCTCCACTCGTTGGCGAGGCATCGGCCCTGTGCCTGGCTGGCAGCGGTGGTTCCAGGCTCTGGTGTCGGGTGTTTGCGCCTGGCTTCTTGTGGCTGAGGCGGGTTGCTGACCATAGAAGAGCCTGGAGGACCTGGAGAGGCTGCTCAAAGGGCACTGACAATGCCGGGAGTGCGTATATTCCTTCCATGACCCGCTCATCGCCGTCTCTTCAAACACCTTCTCTTCCAGTGCTGCCGCGCCTCACGCAGGCCCAGGCGCCGCTCACCCACCATGTGGAGGTCGTCAATGAACGGGGCGAAGCCGAACAGGTGCAGATCCCCGCCGAGCGGCCCCTCACGATCTATGTGGACAAGCGCGAGCTGGTCACCCTGATGACGCTGGGCGCGCAGCCCGAGCTGCTGGTGCTGGGCTATCTGCGCAACCAGCGGCTGATCGAATCGGTGTTCGATATCGAGTCCATCACCGTGGACTGGGAGGTGAACGCCGCCGCTGTGCACACGCGCCATGGCATTGCCCGTATTGAGGAACGCACCGCCAGCAAGGTGGTCACCACCGGCTGCGGCCAGGGCAGCGTGTTTGGCGGCCTGATGGACGAGGTAGACCGCATTGCGCTGCCCGATGCACAGCTGACGCAGGCCCAGCTCTACGGCATCGTCAACGCCATCCGGCTCAAGGAGAGCACTTACAAATCCGCTGGCTCGGTGCATGGCTGCGCCTTGTTCCAAGGCGAGGAGCTGCTGACCTTTGTGGAAGACGTGGGCCGCCACAATGCCATTGACACCATCGCGGGCTGGATGTGGATGAATCCGGAAACCGCCCCGGCCGATGGAGTGGCGTCGGACAACGCCCCTGCCACACCCACGCCCATGTCCGGTGCCGATAAGGTTTTCTACACCACGGGCCGCCTCACCAGCGAGATGGTCATCAAGTCCGCCCAGATGGGCGTGCCCATCGTGGTCTCGCGCAGCGGCATGACCCAGATGGGCCATGCGGTGGCGCAGCAGCTGGGCTTGTGCGCCATCGGGCGGGCGACGAATCGCCGGTTTGTGTGCTACAGCGGCGCGCAGCGGCTGGTGTTGCAGCCGGAGCTGGCGGTGGCGCCTGCGGCGAGGGCGGCTGGGGACGTTTAACTTGGCTTGGTGCCTGATCCTTCACGCCCCAATGGCATGATTCGCGCATGAAAGACCTGAACGCCAGCAGCAGCACCTGGGCCGATACCTTGCCCAGCCAGTGGGGGCCCGAACTTGCCGAGACCCATTCCAAGGTGGAAGTCCCGCTGAATCGTCTACAGCAAGGCCCCGCGCAGCAGCCAGCGGCCCCGAAGGCTGCGGTTGGTGCCGCCGCCGAAGGTTTGTCACTGTGGGGCTGGATGCGCGAGGGCCTGCGGGCTGCATTGTTTCTGCCGCCCCGCACGGCCGCCGCTGCGCCCACGCCCTGGCAGTTGCTGGTGTTGTCGCTGGTCAGTGCGGGCCTGCTGGTGGCGGCCTCGCGGCTGGAGGTGGTGGGCCCCGCACAGTTCAACTTGCGCGGTTGGCTCACGCCGATGTGGAGTGGGCTGGTGCTGCTGTGGCTGGCATGGTGGGCCATGGCCCCGGCCCAACATGCCACTGCCAGCCCGGCAGCGGCGGCGTCGGCGGGTGTGCCCGCACCCACGGGGGGCTTGGCCGCCTGGTATGTGTTGACGGCCTGGGCCCCGTTGGCGCCCTTGCTGGTGCTGTATGCCCTGATGGCGACAGCCGTGCACCGGCCCAGCCTGTGGGATGGCACGGTGGCGGCCATCGTTTTCTGGGTGGCCTATGGGGTGCTCATGCTGTGGGTGCTGGCCACGCTGGTGGTGGTGAGTGCACGCTTCATCCAGTCGCGCTGGCGCACGGCGGCGTTTTCTGTGGCCATGGCGGCAGTGATCGGGGTGGGCATGTGGCAGTTCCAGGACCAGCCCTGGGAGCCGGATGTCCAGGCCCTGGCCGATGCGTCGGCGGAAGCTGCTGCAGCCGCCGACGAGGCGCAGGCGCCCGAGCCTGTGCCGCTGGCGCTGACCCAGGCGATGTTTGAAGAGCAGCAAACTCTGTGGCAGCAGCAGGTGGATGCGCTGGCGCCCGAGCGCCCCGGTGTGGTCGATGTCTATGGGCTGGTGTTCGCCCCCTATGCCGACGAAAACGTGTTTCGCCGCGAGAGCACCATGGTCAGCAGCTTGCTGCAGGAGCGTTTTGACGCGCAGGGCCGGGTGCTGCACCTGCTCAACCACGCCGAGACGGCCGACACCCACGTCTGGGCCACGCCTGAGAACCTGCAGCGGGCCGTGGCCGCGCTGGCAGCCCGCATGGACCGCGAGCACGACCTGCTGGTGGTGTACCTCACCTCGCACGGCGCACGCGACCATGCGCTGGCGGCCTCGCACTGGCCGCTGCAGGTGGCACCCGCCACGCCCGAGATGCTGCGTGCCGCGCTGGACGCAGCGGGCATCCGCAACCGGGTGATTGCGGTGTCGGCCTGCTACTCGGGCGGCTGGATCGAACCCCTGGCCACCGACAGCACGCTCATCATGACGGCGGCCGACGCCACGCACACCTCGTATGGCTGCGGCAGGCTGTCGGAGCTGACCTTCTTTGGCCGCGCGGTGTTCCACGAGCAGCTGCGCCAGACCCATTCGTTCACCGAGGCGTTTGCCAAGGCCGTGCCGCTGATCCAGCAGCGCGAGGTGGAGGCGGGGAAGGCCGATGGCTTCTCCAACCCGCAGATCCGCGTGGGCAAGCAGATCACCCCGGTGCTGGAGGCGCTGGAGCAGCGGCTGCAGACGGCCCAGGTGGAGCCCGAGGCCAGCGGCAGCAGCGTGGCGGCAGCCTCTGCCAGCCGCGCCCCGTAAACCGCCCCACCCAAACACCCCACGGCCCGCCAGCCCGTTCGCTTTGCGCTAAGGTCCCATGCCATGAACCTGTCATTTCTGCGCCTTGGCTGGCGCACCCTGGCCCGGGACCTGCGCGCGGGCGAATTGCGCCTACTGATCGTGGCGGTCACGCTGGCGGTGGCCGCGCTCACCTCCGTAGGGTTTTTTGCTGACCGCCTGCAAGGCGGGCTGCAGCGCGACGCCTTGCAGCTGCTGGGCGGCGATGCCGTGGTGGCCAGCGACAACCCCACCCCCGCCGCCTTTGTGGAGCGCGCCAAGGCGCTCGGATTGCAGTCGGTGACCACGCTGGGCTTTCCCACCATGGGCCGCGCGAGCGACGCCCAAGGCGGCGCCAGCAAGCTCGTGGCGCTCAAGAGCGTGCAGCCCGGCTACCCGCTGCGCGGCCGCCTCACGGTGGCCGATGCCCCCGGCGCTCTGGAGCAGCCCACGCGCGACATCCCCGCGCCGGGCGAGGTGTGGGTCGATGCCCCGCTGCTCGAATCGCTCAACCTCGCCATGGGCGACAAGCTGCTGCTGGGTGATGCGCAGTTGCGCATTGCGCGCATCATCGTCATCGAGCCCGACCGGGGCGCGGGCTTTATGAGTTTTGCACCGCGCGTGATGCTGAACGAGCGCGACTTGCCTGCCACCGGCCTGGTGCAGCCCGCCAGCCGCCTGACCTACCGTTTTGCCGTGGTGGGCCCCGCGCCTGCCGTCAAAGCCTTCAACGAATGGGCGGTGGCCGAAGCCAAAAAGCCCGAGGTGCACGGGGTGCGCGTCGAGTCGCTCGAAAGCGGCCGCCCCGAAATGCGCCAGACGCTGGACCGCGCCCAGAAGTTTCTGAGCCTGGTGGCCCTGCTGGCCGCGCTGCTCTCGGCCGTGGCCGTGGCGCTGGCCGCGCGGGGTTTTGCGGCCGACCACCTCGATGCGTCGGCCATGCTGCGTGTGCTGGGCCAGAGCCAGCGCACCATTGCCGGTGCCTACACCACCGAATTTGCGCTGGTGGGCCTGTTTGCCAGCGCTTTGGGCGTGCTGCTGGGCTATGCGGTGCACCACGCCTTTGTGCTGTTGCTCGCGGGGCTGGTGGAGTCGGCCCTGCCCGCGTCCAGCCTGTGGCCCGTGGCGTTTGGCCTGGGCATGGGGCTCACGCTGCTGTTTGCGTTTGGCCTGCCGCCCGTGCTGCAGCTGGCCCAGGTGCCGCCGCTGCGCGTCATCCGGCGCGATGTGGGCGGGCTCAAGCCTGCATCTCTGGCGGTGCTGGGCGTTGGCGTGGCCGGGTTTGCCGCGCTGCTGCTGGCCGTGAGCAGCGACATCAAGCTGGGCCTGATCGCCGTGGGCGGTTTTGCCGGGGCCGTGGCCCTGTTTGCGGGGCTGTCGTGGGTGGCGGTCAAGCTGCTGCGGCGCAGCGTGAATGAAAGCACCGCGCCCCGCTGGCTGGTGCTGGCCACGCGGCAGATCTCGGCGCGCCCGGCCTATGCCGTGGTGCAGGTCAGCAGCCTGGCCGTGGGCCTGCTGGCGCTGGTGCTGCTGGTGCTGCTGCGCACCGACCTCATCAGCAGCTGGCGCCAGGCCACGCCGCCCGATGCGCCCAACCGTTTTGTCATCAACGTGATGCCTGACCAGGCGGATGCGTTCCAGCAGACGCTCAAGGACAACGGCGTAGCGCGCTACGACTGGTACCCCATGATCCGGGGCCGCCTGCTGGCCGTGAACGGCAAGCCCGTGGGCCCGGCCGACTACACCGACGACCGCGCCAAGCGCCTGGTAGACCGTGAATTCAACCTCTCCAACGCCGTCGAGGCGCCGCCGCACAACCAGGTGGTGGCGGGCCAGTGGACGCCCGGCGAAGAGGGCGCCATCAGTGTTGAAGAAGGCATTGCCGAAACCCTGGGCCTGAAGATGGGCGACCGCCTGCTGTTCGACATGGGCGGTGTGCAGAACGAGGCGCGCATCACCAGCCTGCGCAAGGTGGACTGGGGTTCCATGCGGGCCAACTTCTTCGTGATGTACCCGGTGGCCGAGGTCAAGGATGTGCCCGTGACCTACCTGGCGGCTTACCGTGCCCCCGAGACCCACGGCTTTGACAACGGCCTGGTGCGCCAATTCCCCAACATCACCAACGTGGACATGGGCGCCACCATTGCCCAGGTGCAGCGCGTGCTGGAACAGGTGATCCGCGCGGTGGAATTCCTGTTCGCCTTCACGCTTGCAGCAGGCCTGGTGGTGCTGTTTGCTGCCGTCACCGCCACACGCGAGGAGCGCGCCCGCGAGTACGCCATCATGCGCGCCGTGGGCGCCCGCGCCAGCCTGCTGCGCCAGGTGCAGCGCGCCGAGCTGGTGGGCGTGGGCCTGCTGGCGGGCTTTCTGGCCAGTGCCGTGGCCGTGGGCGTGGGCTGGGCGCTGGCGCGTTTTGTGTTCGACTTCACCTGGACGGCCGCCCCCTGGGTGCCGCTGGCGGGTGCCCTGGCTGGCGCTGTGCTGGCGCTGGCAGCAGGCTGGTGGGGGCTGCGCGAGGTGCTGCTGCGCCCCGTGGTGGACACCCTGCGACGCGCGGCCGAGTAGGTGGTGGTTGTTTTGTTTTGCTATTAAAAATATAGCTATAAGGGTATGATGGACGAGCGAAAAGGCCTGTTTTGTTATGAATTCTGAAGCATCGAGCACCCCAGAGGCCTCTTCCCCTGCCGCCCCACCCACCACGCCCTTCGAATGGATCGGAGGCGAAGACCGCGTGCATGCGCTGGTCGAGCGGTTCTATGACCTCATGGACCTGGAGCCCGCCTACGCCGAACTGCGCGCCGCCCATGGCAGCGACCTGGCCAGTGCTCGGCAAAAGCTGTTCTGGTTCCTCTGCGGCTGGCTGGGCGGGCCCGACCACTACCAGAGCCGCTTTGGCCACCCGCGCCTGCGCATGCGCCACATGCCGTTTTCCATCGGTATCAAGGAGCGCGACCAGTGGGTGGCCTGCATGGACCAGGCCATGGGCGAAACGGGTGTTCCCGCCGAGCTGCGCACGCGCCTGAAGGAGAGCTTCATGGGCACGGCCGACTGGATGCGCAACAAAGGGGTCTGACGAACGCGTTGGTTTTGCTGGTGCACACCCCCAACGGTGTGCGGTGCTTGTGGTGAGAAGAGGAGTGTTTTTTATGTCCCGCGATGCGCGTTTTCAGGAACAGGCCCAGGCCCTGGGCTACAGCTTCGATGGTGAAATCAAGATCGGTGGCAACTATGTGCCGCTTGTGCGCGATGGTCACCACGTCTACCTGAGCGGGCAGATTCCGCGCGTGGGCGACACCGTGGTCGTGACGGGCGCGGCGGGTGCCGGGGCCTCGCTGGCCGATGCGCAAAAAGCCGCCAAGGTGTGTGCGATGCGGGCACTGGCGCTGCTGCAGCGTGCGCTGGGCTCGCTCGATGCGGTGCAGTCCATCCTGCGCATCACGGTGTATGTGCAGTCGGCGCCCACGTTTACGCAGCAGAGCGAGGTGGCCGATGGCGCGTCTGAAGTCTTGTTCGCTGTGCTGGGCGACGCCGGGGCGCACACGCGCACCTCGGTGGGCGTGTTGCAGCTGCCCAAGAACGCAACGGTGGAAGTGGACTTGATCGCCACCGTGGCACCCACGGCCCGCTGATCACCCAGCACCAGATGCCAGATGCCAGGCGCTGCGCACGGCCCCTGGCAGAAACCGCAGGAGAGCCCGATGACCATGACGGAACCCGTTCACCGTGGCAGCTGCTTGTGCGGCGGCGTGCGCTACGAGACCACCGCACTTTTGCAGGCCGCCTCGCACTGCCACTGCTCGATGTGCCGCAAGGCGCATGGCGCGGCGTTTGGCAGCTATGCCAGCGTGCGGCGTGAGCACCACCGGTTTGTGTTGGGACAGGCGATGGTGCGCACCTACAAGTCTTCGGCCCAGGTCACACGCGCGTTCTGTTCGAGATGTGGATCGCCCCTGCTGTGGCACAGCGAGGGTGCCCACGCTGACTGGGTGGCCGTGCCACTGGGCACACTGGACACGCCCTACGAAACGCCGCCCCAAAAGCACATCCACGTGGACTCCAAAGCCCCCTGGGTGGTGATCGGGGATGGCTACCCGCAAGAGCTGCAGGGCTAGGGGCCATGGCGGTCAGAGACCTTGTTGATCAGGACCTTCCGCAGGTGTATGCCTTGCTGCTTGCGCACGGCTGGTCGCACCGGCTAGGCACTCTGTCGAAGTTCGAGGCGCTGGTCGCTGCGTCGCAATGCAACCTGGTGGCGCTGCACGGGGACGAGGTGGTGGGCTATGCGCGCGCCATTACCGACGGGCTGAGCAATGGCTACCTGTCCATGCTGGTCGTTGCCCCTGCGTTTCGGGGCCAAGGGCTGGGGCGCGCGTTGGTGCAAAAAACGGTGGCCAAGGCGCCCGCAGCCACCTGGGTGCTTCGCGCTGGCCGTCCAGGTGCAGCCGAATTTTTTGCGAGAATGGGCTTTGCTCCGTCGGCGGTTGCCATGGAGCGCACACGTCCCACCTGACACGCTTTGATCCCATGAACCACCCGCGTTTCCATGTTTTCGGCCGTATCGTCGAGGTGCGGCGCGAAGGCGCGCTGTGGCAGGCCTACCGTGTCGGGGCCGATGGCAAGCGCACACCCTCGGGCTTCGTGATCCCCGATTTTGTCGAAGAGCATGAACTGGCGCAGTTCCTCGAAGACCTGTTCCACGAAAGCGCTTCGCCGCACAACGGCGATGTGCATCGCATCGATTGAGCCACTGCAAGGCCCGCTGACCGCCACATGCGGCGCGGGTGTGGCGGCCAGCTTGCCACGTCACACCGCTGTCAAACCCGGCCCAGACACTCGGTCCCTTGTTTCCAACTGGGACTGTTCATGTCTGAACGCATTCTGGGCTTTCTGATTTCCCCTTCGCAGGTTTCACGCCGTGTTGCCACACTGGGTGTGGTGGCTCTGGCTGCGTCGCTGGCCGCCTGTGGTGGCAGTAGCGACAACGCCAGCAGCAACGCGGGCGCCACGGCCACGCTGGCCGTGCTGGAGACCACCGACCTGCACTTCAACGTGCGCAGCTACGACTATTTCAAGCTGGCCGAAGACAAGAGCTATGGCTTTGAGCGCACCGCCACGCTGGTGCGCGCAGCGCGCAAGGAGTTTGCCAACACGCTGCTGGTGGACAACGGCGACACCATCCAGGGCACGGCGCTGGCCGACTACGAGGCCACCATCAGCCCCATCCCCTGCACGCAGCAGCTCTCGATGTACAAGGCCATGGGCGCGCTGGGCTTTGACGTCGGCACGCTGGGCAACCACGAGTTCAACTACGGCCTGCCGTTTTTGAACCAGGTGCTGGGCGGCGGGCTGGAGGTGGACGGCGTGGACGCGAGCAAAAAGTGCGCGGGCGCGGGCTTTCCGATGGTGCTGGCCAACGTCATCAGCAACAAGACCAAGAAGCCGCTGGTGCAGCCCTACACGGTGCTGGAGCGCACCCTGGTGGCCAAGGGCGCGGACGGCAAGGAAGTGAAGCTGCCCATCAAGATCGGCGTGATCGGCTTCACCACGCCGGGCATCATGAACTGGGACAAGCGCTACCTGGAAGGCAAGGTGAGCACCGAAGGCGCGGTGGAGGCCGCGACGAAATACGTGCCCGAGCTGCGCGCCAAGGGCGCCGACATTGTGGTGGCGCTGCTGCATGGCGGGCTGGATGGCGCGGCGTATTCGCCCACCATGGAGAACCCCGGCCTGCATCTTTCGAAAGTGGCGGGCATCGACGCGATGGTGATGGGCCACCAGCATGGCGTGTTTCCCGACACGGCGGCCACGCCCGGCTTCAACCTGCCCGGTGTGGACCACAAGGCGGGCACCGTGAATGGCGTGCCTGCGGTCATGGCCAGCTCCTGGGGCAAGTCGCTGGGCGTGGTGCAACTGGCGCTGAAGTGGGACGGCGCGAAATGGGCGGTCAACAAGTCCGCCAGCAAGAGCGAGCTGCGCAACATCCAGAGCAAGAACGCTGCGGGTGCGAACGTGTATGTGGATGCAGACCCTGCCGTGGCGCCGCTGATCGAGCCACAGCACCAGGCGGCCATCCAGTATGTGAAGACCCCCATCGGCCAGACCGACTTCCGCATGAGCACGCTGTTTGCCGACGTGGGTGACCCCGGCGCGATCCAGATCGTGAACCAGGCCCAGCAGGCCTACGTGGCGGCGTACATCAAGGCCAGCCTGCCGCAGTACGCGCAGCTGCCCGTGCTGTCGGTGAGTGCGCCGTTCAAGAGCGGCTTTCAGGGCGGCGCCGACTACACCGACGTGGCCGTGGGGCCGCTGGCCATCAACAACGCGGCCGATCTGTACCTGTACCCCAACACGGTGTATGCGGTGAAGGTCAACGGTGGCGATATCAAGAACTGGCTCGAAGCCGCCGCCAAGCGCTTCAACCAGATCGACCCCGCCAAGACCACTGAGCAGCAGCTCATCAGCAGCTTCCCGGGCTACAACTTCGACATGTTCACCACAGCCGACGTGCAGTACGAGATCGACGTGACGCAGCCCGTGGGCAGCCGCATCAAAAAGCTGAGCTATCTGGGCAAGCCCATCGATGTGGCGCAGGAGTTCGTGATCGCCACCAACAACTACCGCGCCACCAGCGGCAAGAGCTTCATCGACAAGCTCGACGGCTCCGGCACCATCTGGGCCTCGCCGGATGCCAACCGCGACGTGGTGATCGACTACATCCGCAAGAACCCGGCGGTGACCCGCGCGGCCCACGGTGCGGCCAAGAGCTGGCGCTTTGCCAAGGCCACGGTGGCGGGCCCGGTGGTGTTCAGCTCGGGCGCCAATGCCCTGGCCGTGGCGCAGGCCGCAGGGCTGGCGAACGTGACGCTGCTGGCGGCCGATGACGGATCGGGCAAGGGAGTGTCGAAGTACGCCGTGGATCTGTCCAAATAGGCAGTGCCTGCAGAGAGCAGCGCCACCCCGGATGGGAGTGGGTTGCTTCTCTTTTTATAGCTGCTAGCGCTTGATGGACGGGCGGTAGCAGCTTTTTTTATGTGTTTCTGTGCAGCACCGGCTGCAGCAGCACCACCAGCGCGCCTGCGCCACCATCCATAGGCCGGGCCTGCACAAAGGCCAGCACCTCGCTTTTTTGCACCAGCCAGCGCTGCACGCGGCCCTTGAGTACGGGGCTTTTGCCGGGTGAGCCCAGGCCCTTGCCGTGCACCACGCGCACGCAGCGCAGCCCCGCCTTGTGGGCCTGGCGGATGAAGTCGCCCAGCGCCTCGCGCGCCTCGTCCACGCGCAGGCCGTGCAGGTCGAGCTGGCGCTGGATGCTCCAATGGCCCGCACGCAGGCGCCGGGTGATCTCCACGCCGATGCCGGGGCGGCGAAAGCTCAGTTGGTCGTCGGTGTCGAGCAGGGTGCTCACGTCGAAGTCGTCGCTGATCGACTCCATCAGCACCCGTTCTTCGTCCAGCCAGTGCTGCACCGGCAGCGGCGGTGGCTGGTGGTGGCGCAGGCGCGCCAGGTTGGGGTTGCGCAGCGGGGTGACGGGGCCCACGCTGCGGCTGAAGAGGTGGCGCTCGGCCTCGGCCCGGGCGGCTGCTTCGCGCCGGGCCTTGTCTTCGGCCTCGCGGCGTTCCTGTTCTTCGCGCAGGCGGCGGGCCACGGTGGCCAGGTCCTGCAGCTGGGTGATGCGTTCGCCTGCCCGTCGCGGGGCCGGGGGGGCGCGGCGGCGGGGTGGTGTGGGGCTCTCAGCGGCTGTGGGCGCAGCGGGGGCCTGGCGCAGCGGGCGCATGGCGGCCTTGGCCGCCGCTTTTTTCTCCGCCAGGCCTGCGCGCCGGGTGGATCGGGG
>NZ_JBWKZU010000050.1:0-36008 GCF_059424825.1 Acidovorax sp. GW101-11A03
TGGTGGAGGTAAACGGGATCGAACCGATGACCTCTTGCATGCCATGCAAGCGCTCTCCCAGCTGAGCTATACCCCCAAATTTCCTTGATTTACACCAAAGAACGCCTTGCACACATAAAGCCTGCAAGGGCTTGAAACTGGCGGAGTGGACGGGACTCGAACCCGCGACCCCCGGCGTGACAGGCCGGTATTCTAACCAACTGAACTACCACTCCTGGCAGGCAGCTATTTGCTTGCATTCTTCAACACAAGCCAAGTGCTACAAACTTGGCGACCCTACGGGGATTCGAACCCCGGTACTCACCGTGAAAGGGTGATGTCCTAGGCCTCTAGACGATAGGGTCAAAACCTTGGAACTAACCATTAACAAATTTTGGTGGAGGTAAACGGGATCGAACCGATGACCTCTTGCATGCCATGCAAGCGCTCTCCCAGCTGAGCTATACCCCCACTTAATGACTTCAAACACTTTGTATTTGTTGTCATCATCTGAGCCTTGAATTATAGACAGATTTTTAGCGGTTTCGCAAACGCGCTACAACTTTTTCACGTCCGACCAATTCCAGCACCGCATCAACCGATGGCGTGTGGGCCGTGCCCACGGTGAGAACCCGCGCTGGCATGGCCAGTTGGGGCATCTTCAAGCCCTGGCTGGCCAGTACCTGCTTGAAGGCGGCGCTGATGGAGGCCTTGTCCCATTCGCAGGCAGACAGTGCATCCGCCAGCGCATCCAGGGCAGGCGCGATGGCTTCGGTGACATGCTGCGCACGCTCGGCCTCCACAGGCGTCACATCGCCATAGAACACCTGCGCCCATTGGGCCAGCGCCACCGTGGTATCGCAGCGGTCCTTGAACAATGCACAGATGCGCACCAGGCGGCCATCGGCGAGCGCCTGCTCCGATACACCCCGCTGTTGCAACTGCGGCGCGACCAGCGCGGCGAGCGCGTCGTCGGCCATGGCCTTGAGATGCTGGGCATTCACCCAGCGCAGCTTGGCTTCGTCGAACTGGGCCGCACTGCGGCCCAGGTGGTCGAGGTTGAACCATTCCAGGAACTGAGCACGGCTGAAGATCTCGTCATCGCCATGGCTCCAACCCAGGCGCGCCAGGTAGTTCACCATGGCGTCGGGCAGGTAGCCTTCGTCGCGGTACTGCGTGACGGGCTTGGCGCCGTTGCGCTTGCTCATCTTCTCGCCCTGCTCGTTCAGCACGGTGGGCAAGTGGGCGTACACCGGTGGCTCCTTGCCCAGGGCGCGGAAGATGTTGATCTGGCGCGGCGTGTTGTTCACATGGTCATCGCCACGGATCACATGGGTGATGGCCATGTCGATGTCGTCCACCACCACACAGAAGTTGTATGTGGGCGTGCCATCGGGGCGAGCGATCACCAGGTCATCCAGCTCATCGTTGCGGATCTCGATGCGGCCCTTGACCTTGTCGTCCCACGCCACCACACCACCCTGCGGGTTCTTGAAGCGCAGCACGGGCAACACACCTGCGGGCACCGGCGGCAGGGTCTTGCCGTCTTCGGGGCGCCAGGTGCCGTCGTAGCGGGGTTTCTCCTTGGCGGCCATCTGCTTCTCGCGCAGAGCATCCAACTCGGCGACGCTCATGTAGCAAGGGTACACATGGCCAGCAGCCTGCAGGTCGGCCAGCACCGCCTTGTAGCGATCCATGCGCTGCATCTGGTAGAACGGGCCTTCGTCATGGTCCAGGCCCAGCCATTTCATCCCTTCGATGATCACATCCACTGCGGCCTGAGTGGAGCGCTCCAGGTCGGTGTCTTCAATGCGCAGAATGAAGTCACCGCCCGAAGCACGTGCAAAGGCCCAAGGATAGAGCGCCGAGCGGATGTTGCCCAGGTGGATGAAGCCCGTGGGAGACGGGGCGAACCGGGTGCGCACGCGGCCCGAGCTGGAAGCAGTGGGTTCAGTCATATCAATAAAGTCTGGCCCCTTTCGGGGCCAGTGTCACGATTCGGTCAATCCGTATATTCGTCAATCCCAGGAGCAGCGGACGGACAACCTCCGCATGGCCCCCACAGCCGTTTGGCCGCTGCGCTCACGCCTCTTGCGCGTTCGGCAGTGCCAGGCGAGAGGTATCTTCTTCGCCCTCCTCCACGCCCACGCGACCTTCGTTCAAGCTGGCAATGTCTTCTGCCGTGATGTCGCCGGTGACATACACGCCATCAAAGCACGAGGCGTCAAAGCCCACGATGGCGGCATTGAGCGAACCCACGGCCTTCTTCATGCCATCCACGTCCTGGTAGATCAGCGCGTCGCAGCCAATCGCCTGGCGAATCTCTTCTACTGTGCGGCCATGGGCCACAAGCTCACTGCTGGTGGGCATGTCGATGCCGTACACATTGGGGTAGCGCACTGGCGGTGCGGCGCTGGCCAGATACACCTTGCGGGCACCCGCGTCACGCGCCATCTGCACGATTTCGCGGCTGGTAGTGCCACGCACGATGGAGTCGTCCACCAGCAGCACGTTGCGGCCCTTGAACTCGCTGCCGATCACATTGAGCTTCTGGCGCACGGACTTCTTGCGCACGCCCTGACCCGGCATGATGAAGGTGCGGCCCACATAGCGGTTCTTGACGAAGCCTTCGCGGTACGGAATGCCCAGCAGATGCGCCAGCTGCGTGGCGCTGGGGCGGCTCGACTCGGGGATCGGGATGATCACATCGATCTCGTTGGGTGGCACGGTGGATACCACGCGCTTGGCCAGGGCCTCGCCCAGGTTCAGACGCGCCTGGTACACCGAAATGCCATCCAACACCGAATCGGGACGCGCAAGGTACACAAACTCGAAGATACAGGGGTTGAGCTGCGGCTTCTCGGCGCACTGGCTGGCATGGACGTGGCCGTCCAGCGTGATGAACACGGCCTCACCGGGGTCGATGTTGCGTTCGAACACATGGGATGTGCCTTCCAGCGCCACCGACTCGCTGCCCACCATCACCGTGCCGTCCTGGCTGCGACCCAGGGCCAGGGGGCGAATGCCGTGGGGGTCCCGGAACGCGAGCAGACCATGGCCAGCAATCAGGGCGATCACGGCATACGAGCCCTTCACACGCTTGTGCACGGCACGCACAGCAGCGAAAACATCCTCGACCTGCAGCGGCACACCCCGGGTGGAGCGCTCCAGCTCGTGCGCCAGAACATTGAGCAGCACTTCCGAGTCGCTCTCGGTGTTGGTGTGGCGGTGGTCCGTCTGGAACAACTCGTTGCGCAGTTCGCGCGCATTGGTCAGGTTGCCGTTGTGCACCAGCACAAGGCCAAAAGGCGCATTCACGTAAAAAGGCTGCGCCTCTTCCTCGCTGTAGGCATTGCCTGCCGTGGGGTAGCGCACCTGCCCCAGGCCCACATTGCCCGGCAGGGCACGCATGTTGCGCGTGCGGAACACGTCGCGCACCATGCCCTTGGCCTTGTGCATGAAGAACTTGCGGCCCTGCTGGGTCACGATGCCCGCTGCGTCCTGGCCGCGGTGCTGCAACAGCAGCAAGGCGTCATAGATCAGCTGATTGACGGGCGCTGTGCTGACGACGCCGACGATTCCACACATAGTAAGTTTCCATCCATTTGCGGGAACAGCCCCGCGGCAACCCCATGGCAGCAGCTTGTGACCGCCACCCCATCGATATCAAGAAGGCAGATGCCTACCAAATTCTTCCGGCAACGCCGGTTTCAAGCCCCTGAGCATTTCGGCGAGCACCGGGGCAGCTTGCGACTCCTGCCACCAGGGCGCTTCGTGCAGCGAGGTCAGCCCCACCACCACAGCCACCGCCAGCAGCAGCACCATGCCGCGCAGCACGCCAAAAACAGCCCCCAGCGTGCGGTCAGCGGGCCGCAGGCCAATGGCCTCGATCAGCTTCTTGGCCAGCCAGCTCACAAATCCGCAGGCAAACACCGCGGCCACGAACACCACGACAAAACCGGCCGCATACCGCAAAGAGCCCGCCGACTCGCCCAGGGGCAGCAGCGCTGCCATGTCCGCCGCAAACCACTGCGCAACAAAAAAAGACACCACCCAGCCCAGCAGCGACAACACTTCAAACACCAGGCCACGCCAGGCACCCACCAGCATCGAAGCCAGCAGCACGGCGACAAAAATCCAATCCAGCGCAGCCATGGGCACAAAAAAAGAAAACGCCAGACCGCCCGGCTTACAACGTCAGCACCGAGGCCGACAGCTCCAGCGCCTTGATGCGCGCAGCCGCCTTGTCCGCCTCGGCCCGGTTGGTGAATGGCCCCACACGCACCCGCGTGCGTTTTCCGTCCTTGGTGTCCACTACCTGGGTATAGGTCTTGAGGCCGGCACGCTCTACCTTGGTGCGCGCTTCACGGGCCTTTTCGGCATCGGCAAACGCCCCTACCTGCACGATAAAACGGCTTTCTTCGGCATTTGCACTGGCCGCAGGTTCGGCGCTACGGCCTTCCAGCAGAGCCCGGGCACGCGCCGAGTCATCGGGACGTTGGGCTGGTTTAGGCTCAGGCGCGGGCGCAGGTGCCACAGGCGGTTTGGCGTCGGGCTTGGGCGCAGCAGCGGGGGGCGCAGCAGCGGGGGCCGCCGCAGCCACAGTGGGAGCCGCAGCCGCAGGTTTGGGGGCGGACGGGCGCGGGCTTTGTACCAGCTCTTCCCCTTCCGTCAGCCCGTTGGCGGCCGCGCTGCGAGGCGCTGACGCACGTTGCGCCGCAGGGGCCGCAACCTGGGGCGCAGCAGGCGTTGCAGGCTTGGCAACGGGGGCTTCGGCCACAGGCGCAGGCACGACCAGCGGCGCCATCTTGTTGCGGTCAGGAATCTCGATGGGGATATCGACGGGCACAGGCCGGGGTTGGGTGTCGAACAGCAGAGGGAACCCGATCACCCCGACCAGCACCAGCACGGCAGCGCCGATGAGCCGGTGGCGGGCCCGGCGGCGCATCACCTCGATACTCTCGGCCTGCGGCGTACGCGCGCCACGCCTGGACGGTTTTTCGGCCTGTTGCTGCTCACCCTGCCCGGGCCACCGAAACTTGAAAAATGCCATGGAGTAACGACTCGTGCGGACCTCAGAACCTGCCCTATTGGCCCAGATGTTTGGCCTGCAGGCGAGCTGGTCCGTTGATCAGCACACCGCCCACCGTATAACACGAGCCAAAGACCACGATTCTATCAGCGGGGTCTGCCGCAGCCACCGCAGCCGCCAGGGCCTGCATGGGGTCCGCATGCACGCTCGATGTCACATCCCGGCGGCCACCGGCCACCATCTGCACGGCATTCCACTTCTGCTGCAGCGTGGCCGCCGTCTCTGCGCGCGGAGTGGGCAGGTTGGTGAAGTACCAGCGGTCCACCAGAGGCCCCACCTTGGCCAGCATGGGCCCCAGATCCTTGTCGGCCATGGCACCAAAAACAGCGTGCGTGGTGGGGAAGAACCCCATCGCATCCAGATTGGCCGTGAGGGCCGCCACCGAATGGGGGTTGTGCGCCACGTCCAGCACCAGGGTCGGCTGGCCGGGCACGATCTGGAATCGGCCGGGCAACTCCACCAGGGCCAGACCATTGCGCACGGCCTGCGCAGTCACCGGGAGGCGGTCGCGCAGGGCCTCCAGCGCCGCCAGCACGCCCGAGGCATTGACCAGCTGGTTGGCGCCCCGCAGCGAGGGATAGGCCAGCCCGGCATAACGCCGCCCCCGCCCCGCCCAGCTCCACTGCTGCTTGTCGCCCGAAAAATTGAAATCGCGCCCGAAGCTCCACAGGTCCGCCCCGATCTCGCGGGCATGGTCCACCACGCTCTGCGGGGCCATGGGGTCACTCACGATCGCTGGACGGCCGGTGCGCATGATGCCCGCCTTCTCGCGGCCAATGCTTTCGCGGTCAGGCCCCAAAAACTCGGTGTGGTCGATGTCGATGCTGGTGATCACGGCGCAGTCGGCATCGATGATGTTGGTCGCATCCAACCGTCCCCCCAGGCCCACCTCCAGGATCGCGACATCCAGCCGCGCATGGCTCATCAGCCGCAAGATGGCCAGGGTGGTGAACTCAAAGTAGGTCAGCGATATTTCATCGCTATTTTGGACCCTTGCGCGCTCCACAGCTTCGAAGTGCGCTACCAAATCAGAAGCAGACACACTTTCGCCATGCACACGGCAGCGCTCCTCAAAATGCACCAGGTGGGGCGATGTGTACACCCCCGTGCGATAGCCCGCCTGCTGGGCCACAGCCTCCAGCATGGCGCAGGTGGAGCCCTTGCCATTGGTGCCTGCCACCGTGATCACCGGGCATTCAAAACGCAGCGCCATGCGGCGTGCCACCACGCTGACCCGGTCCAGGCCCATGTCGATGTTGTGGGGGTGCAGCTGCTCGCAATGGCGCAGCCAGTCTTCCAGAGTGTGGGGTTTGGTTTGCATACTGCCCGGGATTGTCGCCGAGCCCCATTCCCCACGGCGTTTTCGAGGATGATGCGCGGCATGACAAACGCCCGCATCACCCTCTACGGCATTCCCAACTGCGATACCGTCAAAAAATCCCGCGCCTGGTTCACCGAACAAGGGCTGGACTACCAGTTCCACGACTTCAAGAAACAAGGCGTCCCCACCGGCCAACTGCCTGGCTGGCTGAACGCCGTGGGCTGGCAGAAGCTCGTCAACCGCCAGGGCACCACCTGGCGCAAGCTGGATGCAGGCACCCAGGCAGCGGTCACGGATGACGCCAGCGCCAGCGCCCTGATGCACGACCAGCCCAGCGTGATCAAGCGGCCGGTGGTCGAATGGCACAACGCGGGCCATACCCAGGTATCCGTGGGCTTTGTGCCCGATCAGTGGCAGGCCTGGCGCGACGCAGCGCCCAAAGGCTGACGAACCAGCAGGGGCAGACTGGCTGACATTTGCCCACCAACGCGGGAAAATCGCACAAATCTTTACGCAGATTTACGGCTGCCAGGGCCCGAATTGACGTCACGGGCCTAAACTTTTCTTGTGTTCGGCGCGTTATGTACCGACCCGAAAGGAGTTTCTCCATGAAAAAGATCGTCATTTTTTCCGCGATGGCTGCTGTCGCCTCCCTGGCAAGCGCCCAGGAACAGGGCCGAGTGCTGTCCGCCACGCCCATCGTGCAGCAAGTGGGCATCCCCCAGCAGGTGTGCGGCAATGAAACCGTGTACAGCGGCAATCGCACCAGCGGCGCTGGCGCCGTGATGGGCGCCATTGCGGGCGGTGCTGCAGGCAATGCCATCGGCAAGGGCAGTGGCCGTGCAGCCGCCACTGCCATCGGCGTGATCGGCGGGGCCGTGCTGGGCAATCAAATCGAAGGCGGCCAGCCCCAGTACCAGAACGTGCAGCGCTGCACCACCGAGACCTACTACGAAAACCGCACCGTGGGCTACAACGTGGTGTACGAGTACGCAGGCAGGCAGTACACCACACGCACCCAGAACGACCCCGGCCGCTGGATTCCGCTGAGCGTGCAGCCCACGGGCCAGACCTATTCCACCCAGCCTGACCCCTACGCCCAGCAAGGCGTGCACAGCCAACCCGGCGTGGTCACATCCACCTACCCGGTGCAGCCGGTCTACCAGCAGCCCACCTATGTGACGCCGCCCGTGACGGTGATTGAGTATGGCTACGACCGGCCGTACTACCCGCACCACCGCAACCCGTACTGGCGCTGAGCGGGCGCCTGGGGCCCCAAACTCCAGGCTCTGAGTATTCGCAACCAAAAAATGGAGCCCTTCGGGGCTCTTTTTTTTTGGCGCCCCGGCCCCTGACGCAGGTTTCGTTGGGCCAAGCCACCAGGGCCGCGCCACCCCTGCCCTAAAATCGCGGGTTTCCTCCAACCCCATCCTGCGCTATCAATGACCACCGAAAAAATCGACGGCGTGTCCGTCACCACCCAGGCCAATGTGTACTTTGACGGCAAGTGCGTGAGCCACGGCATCACCTTCCCCGATGGCACGAAGAAGTCGGTGGGCGTAGTGCTGCCCGCAACGCTCACCTTCAACACCGGTGCGCCCGAGATCATGGAATGCGTCGCAGGCTCCTGCGAATACAAGCTGGCCGGCACCGACACCTGGGTGAAGTCGTCCGCAGGCGAAAAATTCAGCGTGCCCGGCAACTCGAAGTTCGACATCCGCGTGACCGAGGCTTACCACTACATCTGCCACTTCGGCTGATCGCACCCCACACCGCAACGGACCCCGCACATGGCCACCATTCTCCAAAACCTGCCCCTGGGGCAAAAAGTCGGCATCGCCTTTTCGGGCGGCCTCGATACCAGCGCAGCCCTGCACTGGATGAAGCTCAAGGGCGCCATGCCCTACGCCTACACCGCCAACCTGGGCCAGCCCGACGAGCCCGACTACGACGCCATCCCCAAGAAGGCGATGGAATACGGCGCAGAAAAAGCCCGCCTGGTGGACTGCCGAACCCAATTGGCCCACGAAGGCATTGCGGCCCTGCAGGCTGGCGCCTTCCACATCAGCACCGGCGGCCTGACCTACTTCAACACCACGCCACTGGGCCGCGCCGTGACCGGCACCATGCTGGTGGCAGCCATGAAGGAAGACGACGTCAACATCTGGGGCGACGGCTCGACCTTCAAGGGCAACGACATTGAGCGCTTCTATCGCTACGGCCTTCTGACCAACCCATCCCTCAAGATCTACAAACCCTGGCTGGACCAGCGGTTCATCGACGAGCTGGGTGGCCGCGCCGAAATGTCGGCCTTCATGACGGCAGCCGGATTTGGCTACAAGATGAGCGCCGAGAAGGCCTACAGCACCGACAGCAACATGCTGGGCGCCACGCACGAGGCCAAGGACCTGGAGTTCCTGAACAGCGGCATCCGCATCGTCAACCCCATCATGGGCGTGGCTTTCTGGAAGCCTGAGGTGGAAGTGAAGGCCGAGGAAGTCTCCGTGACCTTCAACGAAGGCCAGCCCGTGGCGCTGAACGGCAAGGAGTTCAACGACCCGGTCGAGCTGATCCTGGAAGCCAACCGCATCGGGGGCCGCCACGGCCTGGGCATGAGCGACCAGATCGAAAACCGCATCATCGAAGCCAAGAGCCGCGGCATCTACGAAGCCCCGGGCCTGGCGCTGCTGCACATCGCCTATGAGCGCCTGGTCACCGGCATCCATAACGAGGACACCATCGAGCAGTACCGCCTCAACGGCCTGAAGCTCGGCCGCCTGCTGTACCAGGGCCGCTGGTTCGACCCGCAAGCCATCATGCTGCGCGAAACCGCCCAGCGCTGGGTAGCCCGCGCCGTGACCGGCACCGTGACGCTGGAACTGCGCCGTGGCAACGACTACTCGCTGCTCAACACCGAATCGCCCAACCTGACCTACGCGCCCGAGCGCCTGTCGATGGAAAAGGTGGAAGACGCGCCGTTCAGCCCGCTGGACCGCATCGGCCAGCTGACCATGCGCAACCTGGACATCTCGGACACGCGCGACAAGCTGGGCGTGTATGCGCGCGCGGGCCTGCTGTCGCTGGGTGGCAATGCCGCCCTGGCGCAGCTGGAAAACGACCGCAAGTGAGTTTGGCGAGACTTTGCCACTCAAAATAGTGGCAAAAAATGGCTCTTGCGCGCGACCACCATGCGCTAGCAGCTATCAAAAAATGAGCAAAGCCACCGGAAACGGTGGCTTTTCTTTTGTCCGTGCAGTGCGGCTGCTGGGTTTCCAGGGATTTGAAGGTGATCTGGCAGGGCTAGCCGGGCCTAAACCACCACTGGCTCCGGCTCCAGCCGGATGCCGAAGCGCTCGTACACGCTGGTCTGGATGGCCTTGGCCAGCGTCATCACCTCGCCGCCCGTCACGCTGTCGGCGCCCTGCCCCCGGTTCACCAGCACCAGGGCCTGCTTCTCGTACACGCCCGCCTTGCCGATGGACTTGCCCTTCCAGCCACAAGCATCAATCAGCCAGCCCGCCGCCAGCTTGATGGTTCCGTCGGGCATGGGGTAGTGCACGATGCGCGGCTCGCGCGCGATGATGTCAGCGCACTGGTCGGGCGACACCGTGGGGTTCTTGAAGAAGCTGCCTGCGTTGCCCACCACAGCCGGGTCGGGCAGCTTGGCGCGGCGGATGTTGCAGATCCAGTCGAAGATCTGCTGGGCCGTGGGCTGCAGCACGCTCTCTTCCGCCATGCGGCGCTCCAGGTCCAGATAGCCCAGCACCGGCTTCCAGGGCTTGGGCAGGCGAAAACGCACATGGGTGATCACAGCACGCCCTTCCAGACCCATGCCCCGGGGCAACCCGTCGGCACCAGGCACCTCCGAGGGGGCGTGCTTGAACACCGAATCCCGGTAGCCAAATCCGCACTGTGCGGCGTCCAGCGTGAAGGTGTGGCCCGTGGCCAGGTCGATGGCGTCCAGGGATTCGAACCGGTCCTGCAGTTCCACGCCATAGGCGCCGATGTTCTGTACGGGCGATGCGCCCACGGTGCCCGGGATCAGGGCCAGGTTCTCCAGCCCCGGGAAGCCCTGCGCCAGCGTCCAGGCCACGCAGTCGTGCCAGACCTCGCCAGCGCCCGCCTCCACGATCCACGCCTTGGGGGTTTCTTCCACCAGGCGCAGACCCTTGATCTCCATCTTGAGCACCACGGGCTTCACATCGCCGGTCAGGATGATGTTGCTGCCCCCGCCCAGCACAAACTTGGGCGCGGCCGCCAGCTCCGGGTCGGCCAGCACGGCCCGCACATCGGCGGAGGAATGCACGCGCACCAGCGTCTGCGCGCGTGCAGCAATGCCGAAGGTGTTGCAGGGCTGCAAAGGGACGTTTTTCTCGACTACCATTGGCCCGATTGTCGCATTCGCCCTTTGGAAGGGCTGCGATTTGCCCCTGTTTCCCCGAGATTGAGAACCACCATGCCATCTTTTGACACCGTCTGCGAAGCCAACCTGGTTGAAGTGAAAAACGCCGTGGAGAACACCGCCAAGGAAATCGCCACCCGCTTCGACTTCAAGGGCACCTCGGCCAGCATCGAGATCAAGGACAAGGACATCACCCTGATCGGCGATGCCGACTTCCAGCTCACCCAGATCGAGGACGTGCTGCGCAACAAGCTCACCAAGCGCAGCGTGGACGTGCGCTTCCTCGACATGGGCGACGTCCAGAAAATGGGCGGCGACAAGGTCAAGCAGGTCATCAAGGTGCGCAACGGCATCGAGAGCGAGCTGGCCAAGAAGATCCAGAAGCTGCTCAAGGAGAGCAAGCTCAAGGTGCAAGGCGCCATCCAGGAAGACAAGGTGCGCGTGACCGGCGCCAAGCGCGACGATCTGCAAGCAGCCATGGCGCTGATCCGCAAGGACGTGACCGACGTGCCGCTGTCGTTCGACAACTTCCGCGACTGAGCCTGGCGCCCGGCAAGATACACCCACTTTGATCATCCACACCATGACCAAGCCCGTACACCTGCTGCCCACCGCCATGGTGGCCCTTGGCGGGCTTTTGCTGGTCACCGCCGGAGCGGTGCATGCGCAGTCAGTGGCGCTGGCCGGCATGCTGGGCAGCAAGGCCTTGCTGGTGGTGGATGCCCACCCGCCGCGTGCGGTGGGCGCCGGGGATGAATTCCAGGGGGTCAAGGTCATCGCGGTGCTCAAGGAAGAAGCCACCGTCGAGGTCAAGGGCGAGCGGCGCATCCTGCGGCTGGGCGAAGCCCCGGTGCGCGTGGGGGGCCGCAGCGGCGCCAGCGGCAGGCGCCTTGTGCTGACCGCCGACAGCCGGGGGCATTTTGTGAACAGCGGCACCATCAATGGCAAGGTGATGCAGTACATGGTCGATACCGGTGCCACCACCGTCGCCATTGGCCGCCCTGATGCTGACCGGATGGGGCTGAACTACCAGAGCGGCCAGCCCGTGCGCATGAGTACTGCCAACGGTATCGCACAAGGCTGGCGCATGAAGCTTGACTCGGTGCGCGTTGGCGACGTGGAAGTGTTTGGGGTGGAGGCCATCATCACCTCCCAGCCCATGCCCTATGTGCTGCTGGGCAACAGTTTTCTGAACGAATTCCAGATGACGCGCAGCAACGACCAGATGGTGCTCGAAAAACGCAACTGACCCGCCATGTCCGCCCACCCCGCCATCAGCCACCCGCATTCCGAGGGCGAGTACGAGGATCTTCTGAGCCTCTGGTCCGACCTGGAATCGGCGCTGTCGGTGTTGCTGGCGCGGCCGCTGCAGGTGCAGGATTTCCCCGGCAAGGTGCGGCAGTTCGACACCTGGCTGCAGGAGCTGGTGGCGCACGACATTGATGCGGCGCTGTACCTGATGTTCCAGCTTGCGTCCACGTCCACCGTGGGCTACAGCGCATCCCACGCGCTGGTGTGCGGCACGCTGTGCCACATCATGGCGCTTGAACTCAAGCTGCCCCAGCGGGAGCGGGACAGCCTGGTGCGCGCTGCACTCACCATGAACATCGGCATGACGGCGCTGCAGGACGAACTGGCCGAGCAGCGCGAGCGGCCCACCGCGGCGCAGCAGGAGGCCATCAAGAGCCACCCGGAAGAAAGCATGCTGCTGCTGGAGCGCCTGTTCATCAGCGATGCGCTCTGGCTGGATGTGGTGGGGCAACACCACGCCAGCATTGCCGAGCGGGTGCCTCTGGCCAACCAGGACCCGGAAGACCGGCTCACACGCATCCTGGGCACCATCGACCGCTATGCGGCCATGATCAGCCCGCGCAAGTCACGTGCGGGCCGAAGCGCCACCGACTCGGTGCGCGCCATCGTGGGGCAGGAAGTGGACCAGCGCGACGAGGTGAGCTACACCCTGGTCCGCTCCATCGGGCTGTGCCCGCCCGGCACTTTTGTGAAACTGGACAACGGCGACACAGCCATCGTGCTGCGCCGCAGCGACAAGGCCAACCACCCCCTGGTGGCCAGCCTGCTCGACCGCAGCGGCAGCCACCACGCCCAGCCCAGCTTGTACCAGACCGCCTCTGGCAAGCCGCGCATACAGTCGGCCCTAGCACGCTCGGCGGTGAGCCTGGAACTCAACCACCGCACCATGGTGCGGCTGGGTCTGTATGCCGCCCAGCACAGCGCCGGGCTGCGGGGGCTGGTCACGGGGCCTGGGGCGCTCTGAGCCCCTTCCTGTCTATCACCCGGCCTGCAAGGCGACCGGGAGATTGGGACCATCTTTCGCGCTACTTGTGCGCCTTGCCAGACGGCGCGCCCGCCTCGGCGCCCGGCTTGTCCTTCTTGCTGCCCAGGCGCGACTCCTTGCCTGCCACCAGCCGCTGGATGTTCTCCTTGTGCCGCCAGGCCAGCAGCAGTGCCATCACCACCATCGAAGCGGCAATCGTGCCTTCGGCATACCAGACCACACCGTCCACCAGCAGGTAGTACACCGGTGCAAACACAGCGGCCACCAGCGAAGCCAGCGACGAATAGCGGAAGAAAAAGGCGATGATGACCCAGGTGAGTGCCGTGGCCAGGCCGAGCCAGCCACTGACACCCACCAGCACGCCCAGCGCCGTGGCCACGCCCTTGCCGCCCTCGAAGCGGAAGAACACCGGCCAGAGGTGCCCCAGAAATGCCGCCAGCCCCACCAGGGCCACGGTGCCGTCTTCCAGGCCGTAAGGGTGGCCAAACCACATCACCAGCGCCACGGGCAGCCAGCCCTTCACGGCATCCAGCAGCAGCGTGATGATGGCGGCTGCCTTGGAACCCGAACGCAGCACATTGGTAGCGCCGGGGTTCTTGCTGCCGTAGGTGCGCGGGTCGGAGAGGCCCATGACCCGCGTCACGATGACGGCAAACGACAGCGAGCCCAGCAGGTAGGCAGCCACAGCGGCAAGAACGGGATAAACGGCGGTCAAAGCAACTCCTTGGAAATCAAATGGTCAGCCTTCTGACGGGCTGCATCGCGCGGCGGCCTATTCTGCCAGCGCGCATTGCACGGGTTTGGCACCCAGCAGCTGCACACACACCTGCGGGTCCAGCTGCACCAGAAAACCCCGGCGTCCGCCGTTGATGGCAATGCGGGGCAGCGCGAGGATGGTTTCTTCAATGTAAACCGGCATGGTGCGCCGCGTGCCAAAGGGCGACGTGCCGCCCACCAGGTAGCCGCTGTGCCGGTTGGCCACCTCGGGCGCGCAGGGCTCGACCGACTTGGCACCAATCTGGCGCGCGAGGTTTTTGGTGGACACCTTGCGGTTGCCGTGCATCAGCACCAAGAGCGGCTTGGCGTCCTGGTCCTGCATGACGAGGGTCTTGACCACGGTGAACGGGTCCAGCCCCAGCACCTCGGCGCTGTGCATCGCGCCGCCGTGCTCCAGGTACTCATACGGGTGTTCGGTGAAAGCCACCTTGTTCGCCTTGAGCAGCTGGGTGGCTTGGGTCTCGGAAACGTGTTCTTTCTTGGCCATGGTGTGGTGCGGATAGGGCACCGATGGTATCCGTATCCAAATGTGAGCGTGTTGGGACCTGCGGCGATGTGTCAGAACACCGTGGCAGGCGCTGTGGCGGCCTTGCGGCGTCGCCCTACCTTGCGCTTGCCGTACTCCTCGATGGCGACCACCAGCGCTTTGGTGAACTGCTGCACCAGGACGGATGGCACCCGCCCCTCGGCCGCCAGCACTTGCAGGCGCCGCTGCTGCAACTGGGCTTCCTCAAACGGCCGGGCAGCGAGCGGGCCCGCCTCCACCCAGCGCGCCGCCGTGAGGTAGCTGGCCAGCACCACGTCCTGCCCACTGAGCAACGGCAGCAGCGCCGATGAAAAATTGCTTTCCACGGCAGGCACGTAGCGCAGCCCCTGCACCGCACAGCTCAGGTCAAACAGCTGCCGCCCCGTAGTGTTGGCCGCGCCCAACAGCAGCGGGTAGCGCACCACATCGGCCACGGTCACGCTGCGCTGGCGGGCCAGCGGATGCTGCGCGGGCATGACGGCATAAATAGGGGCAATCGCCGAGTGCAACACCTGCAGGCCCTTTTCGGGCGCCATGCTGTACTTCAGCGCCAGATCGACCTCGCCCCGCAGCACCAGGGCCGACACCTCCTGCGGCACCGCCACCTGCAACTGCAGTTGCACCTGCGGGTGCGCCTGCCGAAACCCCGCCATCACCAGCGGCATGAAGGCTGCCGCAAACCCTTCGGTGCAAGCCAGCCGTACCCGCAAGGCGGCTTGGACCGACAAATCCTGCAGCTGATCCACCAGCTCCAGCGCCTGTGCATCGTGCGCACTCGCATGGGCCAGCAGCCGGGTGCCTGCCCCGGTCAGCGTCATGCCGCGCGCCTGGCGCTCGAACAGGACCACGCCCAGGCTGTCTTCCAGCTTGCCCAGCTGGCGGCTCACGGCCGACGCCGCCACATGCAGGCGTTGCGCCGCCTGGTTGACGGAACCGGTGCGCGCCACCTCCAGAAAGTAGCGCAGAGGCAGGCTGAGCAATGAAACGGTCACGGCGTATCCAATCACAAAAAGGCAATGGTCAGTTGCCAAATCTCTATTCAAAGCAATGGTAAACCAGCATCCATCTTGCATGGCTTGAGGCTCCAATTCACCCATGCCCCGCCGCACCCGTTGGTGCCAGGGCGCTTCCCACCGGAGTCCGCATGAAACACCTTGTTCGAGCCTCGTTGCTCTCCGCAGCCCTGGTCGCCCTCGCCAGCGGCAGTAGCCTGTCATTTGCCCAGACCACCGCGCCATCGGATGCCTGGCCCCAGCGCCCCTTGCGTGTGGTGGTGCCCTTTCCGCCCGGCGGCGGCACCGATGCCGTGGCCCGCGCACTGGGCCAGAAGCTGTCTGCGCGCCTGGGCCAGCCGGTGGTCACCGACAACAAGCCCGGTGCCTCCACCATCATTGGCACCGAGACCGTGGTCAAGGCCGAGCCCGATGGCTACACCCTGCTGGTCTCGGGCTCCACCAGCTACACCGTGAACGCCGCGCTGCGCCACAAGCTGCCGTATGACCCGCTCAAGGACCTGGCTCCCGTGGCCATCGTGGCGCGCGCGCCGCTGGTGATCGTGGTCAACGCCAACGCGCCCTACAAAGACCTGGCCGCGTTGATTGCTGCAGCGAAGGCAGCGCCCAAAACCATCAACTACGCAACGTTCGGCTCGGGCTCGGCCCCGCACCTGGTCGGTGCCCTGCTGGAGCAGGCGGCTGACGTGCGCCTGCAGGACGTGCCCTACCGGGGCAGCGCGCAGGCCATGATGGGCCTGATTGGCGGCGAGATCCAGATGGCGATCGACACCGTGGCCAGCGCCGCACCCCATGTGCGATCCGGCAAGCTGCGGGCGCTGGCAATTGCGGGCAACGAGCGTGCGCGCGCCCTGCCCTCTGTGCCTACCGTGACAGAGCAAAAGCTGCCGGATGCCGCCTTTGACGGCTGGTATGCCATGGCCGCGCCCGCACGCACGCCCGCGCCCATCGTGAACAAGCTGATCAAGGAAGTGGAAGCTGCGATGCGCGACCCCCACCTGCAGGAGCAGATCCGCGCCCAGGGCATGGAGCCCGTGTTTGTAGGCCCCAAAGCCATGCATGCGGCCATGGACAACGAAATCGGCCGCTACCGCGCACTGGCCCACCGCGCCAAGATCGTGGTGGATTGAAGAGCACCAGAACAGGACCCGCACCATGACCCGCCAACAACTGATCAACAACGTCCAGCGCTACTTTGACGATGGCCGCTTTGCCACCGACCTGCGTCGCCGCGTGGCCTGGCGCACCGAAAGCGACACCGGCAAGGTGCCGCCCGAACTGCGCGCCTACCTCACCGACGAAATGGTGCCCTGGCTCACGCCCCTGGGTTTTGCGTGCCAGGTGCTCGACAACCCCTCACCCCAAGGCGGCCCCTTTTTGGTGGCCCGACGCGTGGAAGACCCCGCCCTGCCCACCGTGCTCACCTACGGCCATGGTGACGTGGTCAACGGGCAGGACGCGCAATGGCGCGAGGGCCTCTCGCCCTGGGAACTGACCATCGAAGGCGAGCGCTGGTACGGCCGGGGCACGGCGGACAACAAGGGCCAGCACACCGTGAGCCTGGCCGCACTCGCCCACACCATCGAGGCCCGGGGCGGCCGCCTAGGCTACAACGTGACGCTGCTCATGGAGATGGGCGAAGAAGCAGGCTCGCCCGGCCTGGCTACCTTCTGCGAAGCGCACCGCGATGCACTGCAGGCCGACCTGTTCGTGGCCAGCGACGGCCCCCGTGTGAACGCGGGCCACCCCACCCTCTTCCTGGGATCGCGCGGTGCGATCAACTTTGCGCTCACCGTGCGCAGCCGCGACAAGGCCTACCACTCGGGCAACTGGGGCGGCGTGTTGGCCAACCCCGCCACGGTGCTCACCCACGCGCTGGCCACACTGGTGGACGCGAAGGGCCGCATCCTCGTCAAAGGCCTGCTGCCGCCTGCTGTGCCCGACAAGCTGCGCACGGCACTTAAAGACGTGGTGATCGGCGCCGATGCCGACGCCCCGGCGCTCACGCCCGGCTGGGGCGAGCCAGGCCTGACACCCGCCGAACAGCTGGTAGGCTGGAACACGCTGGAGGTGCTGGCGCTGGGCGCGGGCAACGCGCAGCGGCCCATCAACGCCATCCCCGCGCAGGCGGTGGCGCACTGCCAGCTGCGTTTTGTGGTGGGCACCGATTGGCAGAACGTGCAAGCCACGCTGCGCGAGCACCTGGACGCACACGGTTTCAGCCAGGTCGAGATCACCATGGGCATGCACTGCGGCGCCACGCGGCTCGATCTGCACAACCCCTGGGTGGACTGGACGATGGCCTCGCTGCAGGCCAGCGCAGGCCAGCCCGCCACGCTGCTGCCCAACCTGGCAGGCTCGCTGCCCAACGACATCTTTGCCGACCAGCTGGGCCTGCCCACGCTGTGGGTGCCGCACTCGTACCCCGCCTGCGCCCAGCACGCACCCAACGAGCATTTGCTGGCGCCCGTGGCGCGCGAAGGGCTGGCGGTGATGGCGGGGCTGTTCTGGGACCTTGGTGAGCCGCAAGGGACGCCATGGATTGAAGGGCGCACGACTCGGCAGGAGGCAACTGCCTGACCGCAGCGCGCACAGATTCGCAAGAAAACAAAGGGGCCTGCACGGCCCCTTTTTTGGTCTTGCGGATTCGCAGGGCCATGCCCTGCCCGGGTCACAGCGCTGGGTCGCGCAGCTCCCAGCGGATCGCGTCGATTTCCTTCAGCACGTCGGGCGACAGCGTGGTGCCCCAGGCGTTCAGGTCTTCCTCCAGCTGCGCCACCGACGTCACGCCGATGATGGTGCTGGCCACCTGCCACTTGGTGTAGCAGAACGCCAGCGCCATCTGCGGGGGGGTCATGCCGTTGGCGCGGGCCAGCGCGTTGTAACGGCGCGAGGCAGCCAGCGCCTCGGGGCGGCCCCAGCGCTGCTTGCGCACCGATTCATAGGTGGCAATGCGCGCGCCTTGGGGGGCGTTCAGGCCAGTGGTGCCGCTTTCGTCGTACTTGCCCGTCAGCAGACCAAAGCCCAAGGGCGAGTACGCCAGCAGCGATACATCCAGGCGGTGGCAGGTTTCGTCCATGCCGTTTTCCCAGGTGCGGTTGATCAGGCAATACGGGTTCTGCACCGTGGCCACGCGCGGCAGACCCTGCTGTTCGGCCAGGCGCACGAACTCGTGCACGCCATAGGGGGTTTCGTTCGACAGGCCGATGTAGCGCACCTTGCCCGCCTTCACCAGCCCGGCCAGCGCTTCGAGCTGTTCGCGGATGGAGGTTTGCGAGGTTTCCTTGGCAGGGTCGTAGTACAGGTTGCCGAACGCGGGCACATGGCGCTCGGGCCAGTGGATCTGGTAGAGGTCGATCACATCGGTCTGCAGGCGGCGCAGGCTGCCTTCGCACGATGCCACGATGTCGGCCGCCGTCATGCCCTTGCCCTCGCGCACCCATGGCATGCCGCGCGACGGGCCGGCCACCTTGGTGGCCACCACCAGCTTCTGGCGCGCGCCCGGGTTCCTGGCAAACCAGTTGCCGATGATGGTCTCTGTGGCGCCGAAGGTCTCGGCCTTGGCAGGCACGGAATACATCTCGGCCGTGTCGATAAAGTTCACGCCGCGCTCAAGCGACCGGCTCAGGATGGCGTGGGAATCGGCTTCGTTGACCTGCTCGCCGAAGGTCATGGTGCCCAGGCAAATGGGGGTGACAAGCAGGTCACTCTGACCCAAGCGGACGGTGTTCATGCGGTGAAAGCTCCAGATGATCGGGATAAACAAGGCCTGCGGCGGCCGCGGCAGGCGATAGTACAAGCGATCGCCAAAACCTGCCGGGCGCCGGACTCCTTGGTGACAGCCGGGCACTGGGGTGGGCGCACCATCGACTTACCATTTGCGGAACATGTACCAAGTTCTCAAACCCTCGCGCAGCAGCACGCTGCCCATGCGCCATCTGAACTACCACGTCCGCCACTGGGGCCCCGACACCAGCCCGCTGCCCACGCTGGTGCTGCTGCACGGCTGGATGGATGTGGGTGCCTCGTACCAGTTCACGGTGGACGCGCTGCAGCATGAACGCCGCATCATCGCCCCCGACTGGCGCGGCTTTGGCCTGACTACCGGCGCACCGGTGGACCACTATGTGTTTGCCGACTACCTGGCCGACCTGGACCTGCTGCTGGACCACTACGCCCCCGGCGAGGCCATCGACCTGGTGGGCCACAGCATGGGCGGCAACGTGGCCATGATGTATGCGGGCGTGCGGCCCGAGCGCATCCGCCGCCTGGTGAACCTGGAGGGCTTCGGCTTGCCCGCCACGCGGCCCGACCAGGCGCCCAAGCGCTATGCGCAGTGGATCGACGAGATCAAGCAGCTGCACTCCGGCGACATGGCGCTCAAGAGCTATGACAGCCAGGAAGGCGTGGCCCGCAGGCTGATGAAAACCAACCCGCGCCTGTCTGAGGACAAGGCCCAATGGCTCGCAGGCCACTGGGCGCAGCCCAACACACAGGGCCAGTGGGAGATCCTGGGCGACCCGGCCCACAAGATCACCAGCGCCCAGCTCTACCGGCTGGACGAAGCGATGGCGCTGTACAAGAACATCACCGCCCCCGTGCTGGCCGTGGAGGCCAGCGACGACAGCCTGGGCCAGTGGTGGAAGGGCCGCTATACGCTGGAGGAGTACCACCAGCGCCTGACCCATGTGCGCAACTGCCGCACGGCCGTGGTGCACGACGCCGCGCACATGCTCCACCACGACCAGCCTGCGCAGGTGGCGCGCCTGATCGAGGAGTTTCTGGAGCAGGCCTAGCAAAAACTCAAGCGAAAACAGGGCCCACCGCCCGATGGATATGCCTTTTTAGCTATCATTTTTGATTCATCAGCACATCCATAGCGACCCGGCGGGCCCGGGCCTTTGCGCGCCAACGCCCGTCGCAGGGCTTTGGCGGGGCACTTTGCTTGTCCCATGAGAAAATCGCGGGTTATTCAACAGAACACGCAGGACAAGAACCATGGACGCAGAACGCATCAACCTCATCGGCACCACCCTCGACGACCTGGCTCTGCGCACGGCAGAGTTACGGAGGTATCTTTGACTTCGATGCCAAATTCGAACGCCTGCGCACGGTAAACGCATCGCTGGAAGACCCGGCTGTCTGGAACGATCCCAAGAAGGCCCAGGAGCTGGGCAAGGAACAAAAGTCGCTCTCCAGCGTGGTCGTCACGCTCGACAAGCTGACGCGCGAGCTGGCCGACAACGCCGAGCTGTATGAGATGAGCAAGGAGGAAGGCGACGAGGCTGGCCTCATGACCATCGAGGCCGAGACCGCCAAGCTCAAGCCGCTGATCGAGGAACTGGAGTTCCGCCGCATGTTCAGCAACGAGGCCGACCCGCTCAACTGCTTTGTGGACATCCAGGCTGGCGCCGGTGGCACCGAGGCCTGCGACTGGGCCAGCATGCTGCTGCGCCAATACCTCAAGTACGCCGAGCGCAAGGGCTTCAAGGCCACGGTCGAAGACGAAACGCCCGGCGACGTGGCGGGCATCAAGAGCGCCACGATCAAGATCGAAGGCGAATACGCCTACGGCCTGCTGCGCACCGAAACCGGCGTGCACCGCCTGGTGCGCAAGAGCCCGTTCGACAGCTCGGGCGGCCGCCACACCTCGTTTGCGTCGCTGTTTGTCTACCCCGAGATCGACGACTCCATCGAGATCAACATCAACCCCGCCGACGTGCGCACCGATACCTTCCGTGCCTCTGGCGCGGGCGGCCAGCACATCAACAAGACCGACTCGGCCGTGCGCCTGACACACATCCCCACCGGCATCGTGGTGCAGTGCCAGGACGGCCGCAGCCAGCACAGCAACCGCGACGTGGCATGGCAGCGCCTGCGCAGCCGCCTGTATGACTTCGAGATGCGCAAGCGCCAGGAGGAGCAGCAGAAGCTGGAAGACACCAAGACCGACGTGGGTTGGGGCCACCAGATCCGCAGCTACGTGCTGGACAACAGCCGCATCAAGGACCTGCGCACCAACGTCGAAATCTCGGCCACGCAAAAGGTGCTGGACGGCGACCTCGATGCCTTCATCGAAGCCTCTCTGAAGCAAGGCGTCTAAGCGATGCGGATGCGCACCGACGCCATCATCTTCGACATGGACGGCACCATGATCGACTCCATGCCCTGGCACGCCCAGGCGTGGGTCGAGTTTGCACGCCGCCGGGGCATGGACATCGACGTGCCCGACCTCATGGCCCGCACCACCGGCAAGAACGGCACCGAGTGCATCGTGGAACTGCTGGGCCGTGCCGTGTCGCAGGACGAGGCCGACGCGCTCACGCACGAAAAAGAAACCATCTACCGCGAACTGTTCGCCCCGCGCTTCTCCGAAGTGGCGGGGTTTCGCCAGTTCGCGGCGCAGGTGCGTGCCCGTGGCCTCAAGGTGGCCGTGGGTACGGCGGGCGACATCGGCAACGTGGAATTCGCCCTGGGCCACCTCGGCCTGGAACCGGCGCCGCAGGCCATCGTGCGCGGCGACGAGGGCCTGCCAGGCAAGCCCCAGCCTGCCATTTTTCTGGAAGCCGCACGCCGCATTGCGGCCGACCCGGCGCACTGCATCGTCTTTGAAGATGCGCCCTTTGGCATCGAAGCCGCGCGCCGGGCCGGCATGCGTGCCGTGGCCATCTGCAGCACCCACACGCCTGAGCAACTCGCCGGGCCGCATGTGCTGGCTGCCGTGCGCGACTACACCGAACTCATGAATACCGACTTTCTGGAGAGCATCCATGTTGCAGCAACTGCTTAGCGCGGACGGAAGTGGAGACGGAGCAGGCCAGACCATCGCCATCCGCCGCGAGGACTACACCGCCCCCGCCTACTGGATCGACAGCGTTGAACTCACCTTCGACCTGGACCCGAACAAGACCCGCGTGCTCAACCGCATGGTGCTGCGCCGCAACCCCGAGGTGGCGGCCGAGCCGCTGAAGCTGGACGGCGACGAGCTGAACCTGGCGCGTGTGCTGGTCAACGGCCAGGGCACCTCGTTCAAGATGGAAGGTGCCCGCCTGGTGCTGGAGAACCTGCCCGAAGGCAATGAACCCTTCGCGCTGGAGATCTTCACCACCTGCTGCCCCGCCAAGAACACGCAGCTCATGGGCCTGTATGTGAGCCAGGGCACCTTCTTCACGCAATGTGAGGCCGAGGGCTTTCGCCGCATCACCTACTTCCTGGACCGCCCCGATGTGATGGCCAGCTACACCGTCACGCTGCGCGCCGACAAGGCCCAGTACCCGGTGCTGCTCTCCAACGGCAATCTGGTGGACAGTGGCGACCTGGAGGATGGCCGCCACTTCGCCAAGTGGGTGGACCCGCACAAGAAGCCCTGCTACCTGTTCGCCCTGGTGGCGGGCAAGCTGGTGGCGCGCGAACAGCACATCAGGAGCCGTTCGGGCACCGACCACCTGCTGCAGGTCTACGTACGACCCGGCGATCTGGGCAAGACCGAACACGCCATGAACTCGCTGATGTACAGCGTGGCCTGGGATGAAGCCCGCTTTGGCCTGCCGCTGGACCTGGAACGCTTCATGATCGTTGCCACCAGCGACTTCAACATGGGCGCGATGGAGAACAAGGGCCTGAACATCTTCAACACGAAGTACGTTCTGGCGAGCGAATCCACGGCCACCGACACCGACTTCGCCAACATCGAAAGCGTGGTCGGCCACGAATACTTCCACAACTGGACGGGCAACCGCGTGACTTGCCGCGACTGGTTCCAGCTGAGCCTGAAGGAAGGCCTCACGGTCTTCCGCGACCAGGAGTTCAGCATGGACCTGGCGGGCAGCCCGTCGGCCCGCGCCGTCAAGCGCATCGAGGACGTGCGCGTGCTGCGCACCGCGCAGTTCCCCGAAGACGCGGGCCCCATGGCCCACCCCGTGCGGCCCGACAGCTACGTCGAGATCAACAACTTCTACACCGTCACCATCTACGAAAAGGGTGCCGAGGTCGTGCGCATGCAGCACAACCTGGTGGGCCGCGAAGGCTTTGCCAAGGGCATGAAGCTGTACTTCGAACGCCACGACGGCCAGGCCGTGACCTGCGACGACTTCGTGCAGGCCATCGCCGATGCCAACCCCGCCAGCCCACTCGCGCAGCACCTGCCCCAGTTCAAGCGCTGGTACAGCCAGGCTGGCACACCCCGCGTGCGCGCCACCGGCCGCTACGACGCCGCCACGCGTTGCTATGCACTCACGCTGTCGCAAAGCTGCGCGGCCACACCCGGCCAGAGCGAGAAGCTGCCCTTCGTCATCCCGGTGGAACTCGGCCTGATCGACGCCCGCACCGGCGCTGCCCTTCCCCTGCATCTGTCGGGCGAAGAGTCGTCGGGCAACACATCCCGCGTGGTCGTGCTCACCGAGGCGTCGCAGACGCTGACCTTCACCAACCTCGATGCCGAACCCGTGCCCTCGCTGCTGCGCGGTTTCAGCGCGCCCGTGGTGCTGGACATCGACTACACCGACGCACAGCTGCTGACGCTGCTGGCGCACGACACCGACGCCTTCAACCGCTGGGAAGCGGGCCAGCGCCTGGCACTCCGAATCGCTATAAATTCAATAGCAAATAACGCTTTACAGACAGGCGGCAGCGGCCGATTTGAGCATCAAATCCTGCCCGCGGAGTTTGTGGACGCCATGCGCGCCGTGCTGCGCAACCCCTCGCTGGATGCCGCATTCAAGGAACTGGTGCTCACCCTGCCGTCCGAAACCTACATCGCCGAGCAGCAGGACGTGGTGGACCCCCAGCGCATCCACGCCGTGCGCGAAGCCATGCGCGAGCAGCTGGCCGTCTCGCTACAAGCCGACTGGGAATGGGCCTGGGAGCAGAACCAGGACACCGGCGGCTACCGCCCCGACCCCGTCTCCTCCGGCCGCCGCGCGCTCAGCGGCCTGGCGCTGCACATGCTGTGCATCGCCGCCCAGCGCACGGGTGATGAAGTCTGGCCCGGCAAGGCCTACCAGCGCTTCAAGGTGGCCAGCAACATGACGGACCGGTTCAACGCGCTCACAGCCCTGGTGGCCAGTGGCAGCGCGCTGGCGGCCCCGGCCCTGGCACGTTTTCACGCTCTGTTCAAGGACGAGCCCCTGGTCATCGACAAGTGGTTCGCACTGCAGGCAGGCGCCCCAGACCGGGGCGGCAATGTGCTGCCCGCCGTGCGCCAGCTCATGTCGCACCCGGACTTCAGCCTAAAGAACCCCAACCGCGCACGCAGCGTGATCTTCAGCTACTGCAGCGCCAACCCCGGCGCATTCCACCGTGCCGATGCAGCGGGCTATGTGTTCTGGAGCGACCGCGTGATCGAGCTGGACGCCATCAACCCGCAGGTCGCAGCCCGCCTTGCGCGCGCACTCGACCGCTGGAAGAAGCTGGCAGACCCCTGGCGCAGCGCCGCCCGCGAGGCCATCGCCCGCGTTGCCGCCAAGCCCGATCTGTCCAACGACGTGCGCGAGGTCGTCACCCGCGCACTGGCCGACTAATCCATCTGAAAGCAGAGACCCCATGGCAAAAAGCATCAGCCTGACCCGCTACCTCGTTGAGCAGCAACGGGTGGACGGCCTCATCCCCTCGCAACTGCGCCTGCTGCTCGAAGTGGTGGCCCGCGCCTGCAAAAGCATCAGCCACGCCGTGAACAAGGGCGCGCTGGGCGGCGTGCTGGGCACGGCCAGCAGCGAAAACGTGCAGGGTGAGATCCAGAAAAAGCTCGACATCATCGCCAATGAGGTGCTGATCGAAGCCAACGAATGGGGCGGCCACCTGGCCGCCATGGCGTCCGAAGAAATGGACGGCATCTACCTGGTGCCCAACCGCTACCCGCAAGGCGAATACCTGCTGCTGTTCGATCCCCTGGACGGCTCCAGCAATATCGACGTGAACGTGAGCATCGGCACCATCTTCAGCGTGCTGAAAAAGCCCGATGGCGACCGAGGTGTGGAGGAAGGCGACTTTCTGCAACCCGGCACGCAGCAAGTGGCTGCGGGCTACTGCATCTACGGCCCGCAGACCACCCTGGTGCTCACCGTGGGCGACGGCGTGGCGATGTTCACGCTCGACCGCGAGCAGGGCTCCTTCGTGCTGACCGAAGAGAACATCCGCATTCCTGAAGACACCAAGGAATTCGCCATCAACATGAGCAACATGCGCCACTGGGACGAGCCCGTGAAGCGCTACATCGACGAATGCCTGCAGGGCAAGGAAGGCCCGCGCGGCAAGGACTTCAACATGCGCTGGATTGCCAGCATGGTGGCCGACGTGCACCGCATCCTGACCCGTGGCGGCGTCTTCATGTACCCCTGGGACAAGCGCGAGCCCAACAAGCCCGGCAAGCTGCGCCTGATGTACGAAGCCAACCCCATGGGTTGGCTGGTCGAGCAAGCCGGTGGCGCCGCCACCAATGGCAAGCAACGCATTCTGGACATCCAGCCCACCCAGCTGCACGAGCGCGTGAGCGTGATCCTCGGCTCAAAAAATGAGGTCGAGCGCGTGACAAGCTACCATTCCACGCTATAATTTGAGGCTTACGCCGGTGTAGCTCAGTCGGTAGAGCAGCTCATTCGTAATGAGAAGGTCGGGTGTTCGATTCATCTCTCCGGCACCAAATGAAAAGCCCTGATTCGCAAGAGTCAGGGCTTTTTTCATGGGCCTGGCAAGGGCCTTCATTCTCGGCGAACCCAGGGTATCGGCGCCATCAAGCACAGCGGCCCGCAGGCCTGGCCGCCGACGCAGCTCCCCAATAAAACGTTCTCAGGACCTGGGCTTGGGGTTGTGAGCGCCTCGCTGCGCAAACGCAAAATCCGGCAGAGACAGCGTGGCTTCCGCCACCTCCAGCAGGCGGCGGTTCTGGTCCATGGAGGTTTTCTGCAGTGCCCGGAAAGCCACTTCCTCGTTCATGCCCAGCCGCGCCATCAGCACGCCCTTGGCCCGCTCGATCACCTTGCGCTCGTTGAGCGTGCGGCGGGCGACCTCCAGCTCCGCCTCCATGCTGGCCATGCGCGCCGACTGGCTCTGCAGCAGATCCACCAGCGAGGCCGATTCACCTCCGTGGACAGAAGCACCGGCGGGGCCTGGCAGGGCCGATGGCGCCTGGGCCATGTCGAAAAATCGGTCTACTGCATGGGTACGCTGTGGCGGGTTGTCGCGCAGGCCGCGGAGCAAGCCCTTGGAATCCTGCAGGTCCTGCTGGGCCTCCAGGATGCGCGCCTCGCAGTCCTCGCGCAGGCGTTTGACGAGATCCACCTGCAGATGCCACAGCGCGTTGATGCGCTCGGAGCACAGGTCAAACCAGATGTCGCTGAGGTCGCTGTCGAGCGCAGCCCCCGGCCGGGCCACGCACAGTGCGCGGCGCAGGCGCTCCAACTGGGCTGCGGCGGGCACCAGTTGCTGCTGCTCCCAACGGGTGCGCAGCGCGGGTTCGGCAAACTCTGAAAACACGCGCAGGCTGCGCTCCTGGGCATCGATGAGGTGAATCACCCGCTGCTGGTGCGCCTCGTTGCTGCTGCCAGACGCATACAGCAGGGCTCCCAGGGCCCGCTCCTGGCCGGCCTCTTCCTCGGCTTGCACCAGGTGCAGCAAGGCCACCAGCATGCGCGACACACTGGGCAGGCCCGCCGCGTCAGCCACATGGAAGACCAGTTCGATCAGCCCCGCGATGAGGTGGCTGTAAGCCGCCACGGAGTCATGCGCCGACATGGCCTGGCGCTCGATCTGGGTGCGCAGTGCGGGCAGCGACTCCAGACCCAGCAGGGCCCACGCCATCAGCGACAGCGCCTTGGCGGTGGCGCCCTGCCCTGGCTCGATGTGCTGCGCAAACACTTCGCGCAGCCGCGTTTCCAACGGCGCAACCTCTTCGATGACACGCAGCCGCACATCGGCAAACCGCTGCGCCTTGGACGCCAGGTACGCGCCCGAGACACCCCGCTCCCGCTGCAGGCCTTGGATCAACTGCCCGATCACGTCCACCAGCTCGGCGCGGCTGGCGAGGTGGCGCACGGCATCGATCTCCAGCTGTTTGGAGCGAAGCACAAGGTTCGATACCGACAAAGGCGCGGCCGGGTCTGGCATGCAAGATTCCTGGGTTGTTGTAGCGCAGCAAGCGCGCCGCGACGTGGCTACGATTGTGTCAGGCCACAGCCACGCTGACACGGCCACCCACTGCGCGCACGCTGTGGGCGCTCACCGATTGCGCTGGTGCCTCCAGGCATTCGCCGGTCCGCAGGTCGAAGTGGTTTTTGTACAGCGGCGAGGCCACCACCACACGGTCACCAATGCTGCCCACCAGGCCCCGGGCCAGCACACTGGCACCGGACTTGGGGTCCACATTGTCGATGGCAAAAAACTGGTCGGCGCCGACGCGGAACACTGCCACATGGCGGTTGGCCACCAGGGCGCAGACGCCGGTACTGGGCAGGATGTCATCGACCGCACAAATGTCGGTCCAGGCAAGGGCATCAGTGCTGGTCATGGGGAGTGCGCTCATGGTTTTTGTCCTTTCTCAATCAAGCAGCTTGGCGAATGGGAATGACCTTGACAGATGCCTGGCCGCGCTCTTCGCCACGCGCCGGGCGAATCTGGCCGCGCTCCTCGACGAAGAGCACGTTCTCATCGGCCTGGTCACTGTTCACGAAGGAGCGGAAGCGCTTGCGCGTCTCGGGGTCGGTCACGGCGGTCTTCCACTCGCACTGGTAGGTGGCCACCACGTGCTGCATCTGCGCTTCGAGTTCGGCGCACAGGCCCAGGCTATCCTTTTGCAGCACATCCTTGAGGTAGTCGAGGCCGCCTTCGAGGTTCTCGCGCCAGGTGCTGGTGCGCTGCAGCCGGTCGGCCGTGCGCACGTAGAACATCAGCACCCTATCAATCATGCGCACCAGGTCTTCCTTGGACAGGTCGGACGCGAACAGCTCAGCGTGGCGCGGCTTCATGCCGCCGTTGCCGCAGATGTAGAGGTTCCAGCCCTTCTCAGTGGCAATGACGCCGATGTCCTTGCCCTGGGCCTCGGCGCATTCGCGCGTGCAGCCCGAAACGCCGAACTTGATCTTGTGTGGCGCGCGCAGGCCCTTGTAGCGGTTCTCCAGCTCCACGGCCAGGCCGACGCTGTCCTGCACGCCGTAGCGGCACCAGGTGGAGCCCACGCAGCTCTTCACGGTGCGCAGGGACTTGCCGTACGCGTGGCCAGACTCGAAACCCGCAGCGATCAGCTCTTCCCAGATCAGCGGCAGCTGCTCCACCCGTGCGCCAAACATGTCCACGCGCGCGCCGCCGGTGACCTTGGTGTAGAGGCCGTACTTCTTGGCCACCTGGCCCACGGCGATCAGGCCATCGGGCGTGACCTCGCCGCCGGGCATGCGCGGCACCACCGAGTAGGTGCCGTCCTTCTGGATGTTGCCCAGGTAGTAGTCGTTGCTGTCCTGCAGGCCCGCCAGCTCCTTCTTGAGCACGAACTCGTTCCAGCACGAGGCGAACACGCTGGCCGCCACGGGCTTGCAGATGTCGCAGCCCATGCCGGTGCCATGCTTGGCCAGCAGATCCTCGAAGCTCTTGAGCTGGCCCACGCGCACCAGGTGGTAAATCTCCTGGCGCGAGTACGCGAAGTGCTCGCAGACGTGGTTGTTCACGGCCATGCCGCGGCGCGCCATCTCGGCCTTCATGACCTGGGTGACCAGGGGCACGCAGCCGCCGCAGGTGGCACCGGCCTTGGTGCAGGCCTTCATTTCGGCGATGGTGCAAGCGCCCTCCCCCACGGCAGCGCAGATGCCGCCCTTGGTGACGCTGTTGCACGAGCAGATCTGCGCGGTGTCGGGTAGCGCCTCCACCCCCAGGCCGGGCTTGGCCTTGCCGTCACTGGACGGGAAGATCAGGAACTCGGGGTCCTCGGGCAACGTGATACCGTTCAGGGCCATCTGCAGCAGCGTGCCGTATTCGGTGACGTCACCGATCAGTACGGCGCCCAGCAGCTGTTTGCCGTCTTCGCTGATGACGATCTTTTTGTAAACCTGGCGGCGCTCGTCCACGTACTGGCAGGTGCGGCTGTGCGGGGTCTTGCCATGGGCATCGCCGATGCTGGCAACGTCCACGCCCATGAGCTTGAGCTTGGTGCTCATGTCGGCGCCCACAAAGGCGGCATCCACTTCACCCGCAATATGGCGGGCCGCCACCCGCGCCATGTCGTAGCCTGGCGCCACCAGGCCAAAAGTCTGTTCGTTCCAGGACGCGCATTCGCCAATGGCATACACATTGTGGTCACTGGTGCGGCAGGCGCTGTCGATGGCGACACCACCGCGCGGGCCGATGGCCAGTACACACTGGCGGGCCAGCTCATCGCGCGGGCGGATGCCCGCAGAGAACACGATCATGTCGGTCTCCAGGTAGGAGTCGTCCGCAAACTTCATGCGATGGCGTGCGCGTGCGCCATCGGCGATCTCCTGGGTGTTGCGGCCGGTGTGCACCTGTACACCCAGCTCCTCGATCTTGGCCTTGAGCACACGCCCGCCACCCTCATCGACCTGCACGGCCATCAGGCGGGGCGCAAACTCGACCACATGGGTTTCCAGGCCCATGTCGCGCAACGCCTTGGCACACTCCAGGCCCAGCAAGCCACCGCCCACCACCACGCCGGTCTTGGACTTGGCGCCCGAGGCCTGCATGGCCTCCAGGTCCTCGATGGTGCGGTAGACGAAGCAATGCTCACGATCACGCCCAGGCACCTGCGGCACAAAGGGGTTGGACCCCGTGGCCAGCACCAGCTTGTCGTAAGGCAAGACCTCGCCACTGACGGTGGTCACGGTGCAGGCGCGCCGGTCGATGGACGCGGCACGCGTCCCGAGGCGCAAAGAAAAGCCTGTACGGTCAAAGAAACCTGGCTCGACCAGCGAAAGGTCTTCAGCCGTCTTGCCACTGAAAAATTCGGACAGATGCACCCGGTCGTACGCCGCACGGGGCTCTTCGCATAGCACCGTCACTTCCACATGGGATAGGCCCGTTTCCGCCAGGCTTTCCAGAAACTTGTGGCCCACCATGCCGTGGCCAATAAGAACAATCTTCATGCTTTTCATCCTGCAATGGCCCGGTGCGCCGCTGGGGGAGACAGGATGTGCGCCTAACCTGCCCAAGCAGGGCAGCATGGCACCTCACCCTCCGCAGACAACACGGGCGTGGGTTGGAACAACCAAACGATGGGCCAACGTGCCCACCACTCGCTTGGGTTCCGCCATCGTTAGCGGAGGATTTCATGGGACCCCGTGGCAGCATTACCGAGGGATCAGGCACGTTGCAGCAATATCCATGCCGACGTTTAGCTCCCAGGGCGGAAAAGTGCGGAAACCCATCCAGAACGAAAACCGGCGTGACCGAAGCTGTTTTCTCACGCCTCGGAGCGAAGACGCATCAATGCGGTGCGATGCACTTCCCCAACATGGGGAATCTGAGAAGACTCAATCTCCGACGCAGTTCCTTGCAGACGGTTGTTTTCTGATTTGCAAACAGCATCAACTCGGGCAGACTGCAAGCAAAGCACCTCACCCGCCCCCACAGGGCCACGCTGGTGCCAGGCATCCCATCCCCATCTTCAACAGCAGATCACGACCATGAGCGTAGAACGCAGAGTCGCCTCAGACCGGCGCAGTGGCAAGGACCGCAGAGAAACGGAAGCAGGCCCCCCGACCAACTTTGAACGGCGGCGCACTGTCGAAGCACGGCAGCCCGAGCTGACAGAGCTGCACCTGAGCGAGGATGAACTCAAAGCCTTGGGCTTTGCACCGGGGAAATCTGCCCCTCAAAAATAGTGACTCAGGTGCCAGCGCAGTGATGGTGGCTGCGCAAGCCCTCCCGCAGCACGATCAACTCAGAAGGCCGCGCCACCTGACTCCGGGTAAGCCATCCACAAGTCAGGGCAACGCAAGCGCCGTACATGTGCGGCACTACGCCGCAGCTTCGGCAGGCAATGACGCTCTTACTCACAGGGCACTCAGCCGCCAATCCCAGGCAGCACGATCACGCGGTGCGCCACCATGTCCAGCGCGGGCCGGGCGTTGCCTTGCTTGTCGGTCCATACACGCGGAGAAAGACTGCCCGATAGCGCCACGGAGTCACCGTCTTGCATGACCTGCATTGCGGCACAAACCGCTGCATCAAACGCAATCACATTGACAAACAGCAGCTCCCCATCGGCGGTGCTGGCACGCACCTTGGCCAAAGTGAAAGTCTTGCCCGCCTTGTCTGTGCGTTCCTCGGTCTCGCCGTACAGCCTTCCGGCCACCAGTCCATCAATCATGAAGATCCTTGGCCCGTTGCGGGCATTGCCTTGTTCCGCCGTGACACCTTTGCTTGGGGCACGGCACCGCCGAAAGGAACTGCGATCCAACAGCCAGCGCAAAGTCGGCATCGAGGTGCAAAAGCAAAAAAGCCCAGAACTTTTCAGTTCTGGGCTTTTGCTAACAATGGTCGGCGTGGCGGGATTCGAACTCGCGACCCCTTGCACCCCATGCAAGTGCGCTACCAGGCTGCGCTACACGCCGACAAGACTTAGATTATATACACAAAAAACCCTAGCTCAGAGAAAGTAGCGCACGAATCTCAAATAACTCTTTGCGCACCGCATTGGAGTCCAATGCGAAGCCTCCCGACGGGATCGACAGATCGGTGGCGCTGTCCATCAACATGCTGGGCAACTCACTATCCAGTGGCTCCATCGCACCGCCCGCCGCAGCCTCTTCACGCGCCGGGTGGGCCAGTTCCTGAAGACGATTGCGGGCTCCACTAATGGTGAAGCCCTGGTCATACAGCAGATCCCGGATGCGGCGGATCATGAGCACTTCATGGTGCTGGTAGTAGCGCCTGTTGCCGCGCCGCTTCATGGGACGCAGCTGCGTGAACTCTTGCTCCCAGTACCGCAGCACATGGGGCTTGACGCCGCACAACTCCGCAACCTCACCAATCGTGAAGTATCGCTTGGCAGGAATGGAAGGAAGGGTGGTGCCCATGGGATGCGGATTCAAACCGGAAAGCCAACAAGCGTACTGCAGACACGCCAATACTGCCAGCGACCAATCTCATCTTGAGAACAAAATCGGCACAAGCTCACACTGCAGCCACGGTCTGAATCTGCTCCTTGAGCTTGCTGCTGGCATGGAAGGTCACGACCCGGCGCGCCTTGATGGGAATGGCCTCCCCGGTGCGCGGATTGCGCCCCGGGCGGGGTGCTTTGGTGCGGATCTGAAAGTTGCCAAAGCCCGAAAGCTTGACATCCTTGCCCTCGACCAGGCTCTGCGCAATCAGGTCGAAGAACGCATCGATCATGTCTTTGGACTCGCGCTTGTTCAGACCGATCTGATCGAACAACAGATCCGCCAGCTGCGCCTTGGTCAGCGCCGGGGTTTCAAGGCTTTCGACGGCAAATTCGATCACGGCATCACTCCCATTCAACATCATCAAACCCGCAGCCTTGCACCCGTGCGCTGGGCCAACTGCGCCACCACGGACTGCACGGCAGCGTCGATCTCGGCCTCGGTCAGCGTGGCTTCGTCGCTGCCCAGCGTCAAGCGCACGGCCAGGCTCTTTTCGCCTTGCGCCAACCCACCCGCAGGGGCCTCTTCGCCCGCACGCAATGCCTTGGGGCGATAAACGTCAAACAGCACTGCCGAGCGCAGCATGGCTCCAGGCACACCCTGCTGCACCGCCGCCATGACGTCAGCATGCGTCACACGCTCGGCCACCACCACGGCCAGATCGCGCTCCACCGCCTGGTGCTTGGCCACGGACTTGAACTGCGGCACCACACGCTGCAAGACAGCGTCCAGTTCGAGTTCGAACATCACAGGAGCCTGCGGCAGATCCCAGGACTGGCGCCACTGTGGATGCAACTCACCCACAAAACCGATAGAACGGCCTTCCACCAGCACGCGGGCGCAACGGCCCGGGTGCATGGCGGGATGGGTGCCGGGCTCAAAGCTCGCCTGCAGCGGGGCCAGCAGCGCCTCCACATCGCCCTTCACGTCAAAGAAGTCGATGCCCTGCTCCTTGCGCCCCCACTGCAGCATGTCATTGGGGCCGTAGGCCACCCCAGCCACGCGCATGGGCTGATGGAAGCCTTCCACCGTCGTGTCCGTGTTGCGCACCGCCGCATCGCGCAAGAACACGCGCCCCAGCTCGAACACACGCACGCGCTGGGCCTTGCGGTCCAGATTGAATTTCAGAACTTGCAACAAAGAGCCCAGCAGCGTCGAGCGCATCACGCTCATCTGGCTGGCTATCGGATTCAGCAGCTTGATGGGCTGTGCATTGGCGGCCAGCTCATGCTCCCAACGTTCTTCCACAAAGCTGAAATTGATGGTTTCCTGGTAGCCCAAACCAGCCAGGGAACGGCGCACGGCAAACGGACTGCGCGTGGCTTCGCGTGCCAGCTTGGGGGTAATGGGCGCCAACGGAGGCGTGGTAGGCAGGTTGTTGTAGCCCACCATGCGCGCAACCTCTTCGATCAGGTCTTCCTCGATGTTGATGTCAAAGCGGTAGGCGGGCGGCGTCACGGTGAGGGTGCCTTCGCCCTGCACCACGGGCAATCCCAGGCGAGCCAGCGCGTCAGCACACTGGGCCTGCGTGAGCGGCATGCCAATAACCTTGGCTGCACGCGCCACGCGCAACGTGACGGGCTGCGGCACCGGCAGATTTACCGACTGGTCGTCCATGGGTCCGCACACTGTTTCTGGCGTGCCGCAGATGTCGATCACCAACTGGGTGATGCGCTCGATGTGCTCCACCGTCAGGCTCGGGTCCACACCGCGCTCAAAGCGGTGCCCAGCATCGGTCGAGAAGTTGAAACGGCGCGAGCGCCCTGCCACGGCTTTGGGCCACCAGAAGGCCGCCTCGATATAGATGTGCTTGGTGTCGTCGGACACGGCGGTGGCGTCGCCGCCCATGATGCCTGCGAGCGACTCGACCTGCTGCTCGTCAGCGATCACGCCGACCTTGTCGTCCACGGTGATGGTGTTGCCGTTGAGCAGCTTGAGCTGCTCACCCGGCTTGCCCCAGCGCACGTCCAGGCCGCCGTGGATCTTGTCGAGATCAAAAATGTGCGACGGCCGGCCCAGTTCGAACATCACATAGTTGGAGATGTCCACCAGCGGCGACACGCCACGCTGGCCGCAGCGCGCCAGGCGGTCCAGCATCCACTGGGGTGTGGCGGCGCGCGTGTTCACATTGCGCACGATGCGGCCCGAAAAGCGGCCACACAGGTCGGGCGCGCTCACCTTGACGGCGAGCTTGTCGGACAGTTTTGCCGCCACTGCGGGGAACGAAGGCTGCTGCAGCGGCACGCCGGTAAGGGCCGACACTTCGCGCGCAATGCCGTACACACTGAGGCAGTGCGCCAGGTTGGGCGTGAGCTTGAGCGTGAACAGCGTGTCGTCCAGGTTCAGGTGGGTGCGGATGTCCTGGCCCACGGTTGCAGAGGCATCAAGCTCCAGCAGACCGCCATGGTCCTCAGACAGCTTGAGTTCGCGGGCCGAGCACAGCATGCCCTGGCTTTCCACGCCGCGCAGCTTGCCCACCTTGATGAGGAAGGGCTTGCCGTCTTCGCCGGGCGGCAACTCGGCACCCACCAGTGCGCAAGGCACCTTGATACCCACGCGCGCATTGGGCGCGCCGCACACGATGTTGAGCAAGGCGCCCTGCCCGACGTCCACCTGGCACACGCGCAGGCGGTCGGCATCAGGGTGCTGGACAGCTTCTTTAATCTCGCCTACCACGATCTTGGTGAAGGGCGGCGCCACGGGGCGCAGCTCTTCCACCTCCAGGCCGGCCATGGTCAGCCTCTCGGCCAGCTCGGCCGTCGTGAGGGGTGGGTTGCAGAACTCGCGCAACCAGGATTCAGGAAATTGCATAGTCGGACTCTTGTTCTAAAGGATCGGCGCGCTGCCGCCGGGCGTGCGCGCGTCGCTAAATCGGCGGGCTTTACTGAAACTGCGACAGGAAGCGGATGTCGCCGTCAAAGAACAAGCGCAGGTCGTTCACGCCATAGCGCAGCATGGTCATGCGGTCCATGCCCATGCCGAAGGCAAAGCCGATGTACTTTTCGGGGTCCAGGCCCATGTTGCGCACCACGTTGGGGTGCACCTGGCCCGAGCCAGCCACCTCCAGCCAGCGGCCGGCCAGCGGGCCGGTCTGGAACTGGATGTCGATCTCGGCGCTGGGCTCGGTGAAGGGGAAGAAGCTCGGACGGAAGCGCAGCACCAGGTCGTCGCTCTCGAAGAAGGTGCGGCAGAACGCCGTGAAGATGACCTTCAAGTCCTTGAAGCTCACGTTCTCGCCAATCCACAGACCTTCGCACTGGTGGAACATGGGCGAGTGCGTGGCGTCGCTGTCCACGCGGTAGGTGCGGCCCGGCGCAATGACGCGGATCTCGGGCATGGGCTGGCCGGCGTCGAGCAGAGTGCGGTGTTTTTTCACATGCTGCACGGCGTGGCGGATCTGCATGGGGCTGGTGTGCGTGCGCAGCAGATTGGGCGCCTCGGGCGTGCCGCCCTCGACGTAGAAGGTGTCGTGCATAGAACGCGCGGGATGGTCTTCCGGCGTGTTC
>NZ_JBWKZU010000051.1:0-35991 GCF_059424825.1 Acidovorax sp. GW101-11A03
CAAGCGCCGCAACGCCGCAGACCGCCCGGCAAGGCACTTGCCCGAAGGGTTGGGGCGAAATCGGGCGATTGGACGCCCCGGCTGCTTGCATGGGCACGAGCCCATGCAGCGCACCCGAAGCATCCACTCATCCCGATTGCGCCCCAACGCGGCCCCGAAAAGATCGTGAACACGTTCTGAAGGTTGTTCCGGGGTTTATCCACAACCTGTTGCACATGCTGCGGGTATAACTTGCCGGAAGATGGTGGGCACGGCGAACAACCCCGTCCAAACCCTGGCCATGTAGCGGCCGGTGGGCTGGCCGCTCCCTAAAATCGACGGAACCGCGCCGGGCCTGTGCCGTCAGAGCACCCTGTTGCGCAGCGTGAAGAAAACAACCCGACATGACACCAAAACCCCAGACGCATTGCCCCTTGCCCCCCGCCGCAACGGCGGCCAGCGCGCCAGCCCGTGCCCCGCTGCGGGCGCTGGCCTTGGCCGTGGCAGGCGGTGCATCGGCCCTGCTGCTGGCGGGCTGCGTGGGCACCACCGTCAAGACCTTCGAAGTGCAGGAAAACTTTGGCTCCGTGGCCACCTATTCGCGCCTTTTTGACGCCACCCCGCAGCAGACCTGCGAGGCATCGCGCCGTGCGCTGCTGAGCCAGGGCTACGTCATCTCCACCCAGCAGGCCGAGCTGATCGAGGGCAAGAAGAGCTTCCAGCCCGAGGCCGAATCGCACCTGCAGATGGTGGTGCGCGTGGTGTGTGTGCCCGAGGCCAGTGACGGCAAGGTGAGCCTGGGCTTTGTGACCGCGCTGCAGGACACCTACGCCCTGCGCAAGACCAACAACTCCGCCAGCGTGGGCGTGGGCGCCATCGGCTCGGTGTCGCTGCCGTTTTCCTCCAGCAGCGAATCGCTGGTCAAGGTGGGCAGCGAGACCATTTCCAAAGACACCTTCTACGAAAGCTTCTTCGACCTGGTGAAGCGCTACCTCATCATCGACCAAGCACAGGCCAGTGGTGGCTGAACGTGTGAGGCCTGGCGCCCCGCAGTAGTAGGGCAGCAGGCATCACTCGCCGCGCCAGCGCTCCACCAGCGCCCACCCCTCGGGCCAGTCGCCCAGCCCGCTGTCGGCATTGAGGTGGCCCCGCGCGCCCAGCACCACAGGTTCGGCGTTCCAGGCGCTGGCGCATTGCGCTGAAAAGCCGGGGGTGGAATAGGGATCGGTGGTGCTGCTCATCAGCACCCGCCGGGGCTCGGCGGGCAAGGTGCCAGGCAGCGGCGCAAAACCGTGGGCGTCGGTCGGGAAGTTCGGCCCGCTGGGGTCGGGCACCGCCACCAGCAGCAGCGCATGCACGGCCCGATGGTGGCGCGCGGCCCAATGCACCGCCACCAGGCACCCCAGGCTGTGGGCCACCAGAATCGGGGGCTGCGGCAGCGCGGCAATTGCATCATCGAGCGCACGCACCCAGGTGTCGCGCACGGGGTGGTCCCAGTCGGCCTGCTCCACCCGCGCCACGCCCGCGTGCCGCGTTTGCCACAATGACTGCCAGTGGGTGGGGCCCGAGTTGTAGATGCCCGGAATGAGCAAAACAGGTCGCGTCGTCATCCAAATTCCTTGTTGTCAAAGCAGATCCATCACTGCCCGCCCACGATAGGAAACTGCGGCCACATCGGCCAGTGGCAGCCATCGAAAATCGCCCGCCCAAACCTTGAAGTCATCGCAAACACAAAGGAAACGCTGCTGTGGAACTGGACAAAAAAGACCGGCAGATCCTCACGGCCCTGCAGCACGACGCGCGCCAGAGCCTGTCGGCGCTGGGCAAACAGATCGGTCTGTCGCAGCCCGCGATGAGCGAGCGCGTGAAGAAGCTCGAAGACGCAGGCGTGATTGCGGGCTACTCCGCCCGCATCAACCTCGCCGCCGTGGGCCTGGGCCTGCAGGCCGTGGTGCGGGTGCGCACCACGCACGAGCACATCCAGCGCTATGTGCAGCTGTTCCAGTCCATGCCCGAGGTGCTCGACGCCGTGCGCGTGACCGGTGAAGACTGTTTTGTGGTGCGCTGCGCCTTCGGCCAGCCCGCCGACCTGGAGCGTGTGGTGGATGCGCTGGCGGCGCATGGCAGCGTGTCCACTTCGTTGGTGCTGTCGCACCCGGTGAACAAGGCGGTGCCGCTGATGTAAGGGGGTGTGCGCTGAAATGACCGACTCCGCGCAACGGCTAAGCGCTGATAGCTATTGAATGCATAGCAATCATCGGTCGTTTCGTGGAGCCCTCAGGGCAGCTCCACCGTGTCTGCCAGATGCCCGTACACCGCTGCGATGCGCCGCAGGTGCCGCGACTCCGGGTGCGTGAGCAGCCACAGCTCGTTGTCACATTCGGCCAGCGACCCGGTGACCGGGCGCAGGTCACTGCGGCCCTGGGCCAGAAAAGTCGGCAGCACGCCCACGCCCGCACCCCGGGCCACCAGCTCCATGACCGTGAGCAGGCTGTTCACGCGGTAGGTGGGCTGCACCTTGGGGTACTGCTTCTTGCGCCAGCGCACCGAGGGGTGGTCGGGCATGGAGTCGTCGGGCGCGACCCAGGCCGCGCGGCCCGCCTGCACATCGGACAAGGCCAGCGTGCTGGTGTGGGCGGTGTAGAGCGCCGAGCGGATCGTGCCCAGTTGCCGTCCCACCAGGTGCTGCGGCGGGCGTTTGGTGGCGCGCACGGCGATGTCGGTGTCGCGCCGTGTGAGGCTCACCAGCTCGTTGCCCCCATGCAACTCGTACACCAGCGCCGGGTGCCGGGGCTGCAGCCGCTGCAGTGCCGGTGCGATGAGCCCGTGCAGGAGGGTGTCGGTGGTGGAGATGCGCACCGTGCCCGTGATCTGCTCAGGCTGCGCCTGGGTGGCGGTGCGCGCGGCCTCCAGGGCGGCCTCTACCCGTTCTGCCTGCTCGGCCAGGGCCTGGGCCAGTTCCGAGGCGCGGTAGCCCGCGCGTGAGCGCTCGAACAGCGACTGCCCCAGCCCCCGCTCGATGCGCTGGATCGCGCGGAACACGGTGGAGGCATCCACCCCCAGGCGCTCGCCGGCCGCCGCCAGCGTGCCGGTGCGCACCATGGCCAGCAGCACCTCCAGCTCGGCGGCGCCCAGACGGTATTGCGTTGTTGCAATCAATGATTTCATGGCTGCGAATTTCGTTTGCGCTGGTGCAATCATAAATTCTGCCTGTCGCCCCTGCCGGCCCGATCCGATCCAGGACGTATGCATCCGGGTGACTACCTTCCACCTCTTTTTCACAGAAAGCCCCGCCACCATGATGAAGCTCTACTACGCCCCCGGCGCCTGCTCGCTCGCCGTCCACATTGCCCTGCGCGAGGTGGGTGCCACCTTTGACCTGGTCAAGGTGGACCTGGCGCGCCACACCACCGAGGCCGGCGCCAACTTCCTCGATATTTCACCGCGCGGTTACGTGCCCCTGCTGGAGCTTGCCGACCAGTCGCGCCACACCGAGGGCGCGGCGCTGCTGCAGTACGTGGCCGACCTGGATCCGGCGCGGGCGCTGATTGGCCAACCCGGCTCGCGCGAGCGCCTGGCCGTGCTGGAATGGCTTACCTTCATCAGCACCGAGCTGCACAAGGGTTTCAGCCCCTGGCTGTGGCACAAGGAAACCGCCGACTCCACGCGCCAGGCCGCGCGGGCCAAGCTGGCCACCCGGTTTACCGAGCTGGATGCGGTGCTGTCGCGCAGCGACTTCCTGGCAGGTGCCTACAGCGTGGCCGACGCCTATGGTTTCACCATCGTCAATTGGTCGAACCTGCTGGGTATCCCGCTCACCACCTACCCGCACCTGCAGGCCTGGATGGCGCGCGTGGCAGCCCGCCCGCAGGTGCAGGCCGCGCTGCGCGCCGAGGGGCTGTTGTCGTGACCGGGGCAGAGGCAGCGCCTGGGCTCACGCTGGTTTCACACGCGCTGTGCCCCTATGTGCAGCGCGTGGCCATCGTGCTGCACGAAAAAGGCCTTGCGTTTGAGCGCCGCACCATTGATCTGGCGCACAAGCCCGATTGGTTTCTGGCCCTGTCGCCGCTGGGCAAGACGCCGGTGCTGCAGGTGCGCGGCCAGAGCCTGTTCGAGTCGGCCGTGATCTGCGAATACCTGGACGAAGTCGCCACACCCGCGCTGCACCCGCAGGACCCATTGCAGCGAGCCCGCCACCGCGCGTGGATGGAGTTTGGCTCTGCGGTGCTGGGCAGCATCGGCGCGTTCTACTCGGCGCCCGATGAGGCCACGTTGCAGGCCCGCGCGCACGATTTGCGCGGCCGCTTTGTGCAGATCGAGGACGCGCTGGGGCAACGCAGCGGGCCGGGGCCGTACTTTGCCGGGCCAGACTTCGGCATGGTGGACGCGGTGTTCGGCCCCGTGTTCCGTTACTTCGATGTCATCGACCCCTTGCCGGGCATGGCAGATCTGGGGTTGTGGCAGGGCCTGCCCCGCGTGGCGCACTGGCGTGCGGCGCTGGCCGCCCGCACATCGGTGCAGCAGGCCGTGGGCGCGGACTATGCCGAGGGCTTGCGCACGTTCTTGCGCGCGCGGGGCTCGGCGCTTTCGCGGCGCATGGGCGCCGTGGCGGCGTAGCTCCCCACGTCCGCATCGGCCCAGGCACCGGGCGCCAGCCCGTCGAGCGTATGCGGCCCGATGGCTGCGCGGATGAGCCGCAGCGTGGGGTGGCCCACGGCTGCGGTCATGCGGCGCACCTGGCGGTTGCGGCCTTCGCGGATGATGAGTTCGATCCACGCGGTGGGGATGGCCTTGCGCTCGCGGATGGGCGGGGTGCGGTCCCACACGGCGGGTGCGGGCTCCAGCAGGCGCGCGCGGGCGGGCAGGGTGGGGCCGTCGTTCAGCACCACGCCGCTGCGCAGTGCGGCCAGCGCGGCCTCATCCGGGATGCCCTCCACCTGCACCCAGTAGGTCTTCTCCATCTTGAAGCGTGGGTCGGCAATGTGGGCCTGCAACCGGCCGTCGTTGGTCAGCAGCAGCAGGCCTTCGCTGTCGGCGTCCAGGCGCCCGGCCACGTACACGCCGGGCAGCGCGATGTAGTCCTTCAGGCCCTGCCACTTGCCCTCGGCCGTGAACTGGCTGAGCACGCCATAGGGTTTGTTGAAGCGGATCAGGCGCGGGGTCATGGGGGCGGGCGGGGCGTGGGTTTTGAATGAAATGGGCTGCTTGCGCTTGTCCATCAAGCGCAAGCAGCTATCAAAATAATAGTTATGCAGGGATGAACAGGGCCGGGTCCACCATGCTGCGGTTGAGCATCACGCCCCAGTGCAGGTGCGGCCCCGTCACGCGGCCGGTGGCGCCCACCTGGCAGAAGGCGTCGCCCGCCTGCAGCACGTCGCCCACGCGCACATCCATGCGGCTCAGGTGGCAGTACATGCTGAGCAGGCCCTGGCCGTGGTCCAGCCACACCGTACCGCCGTTGAAAAAGTAGTCTCCCACGTCGATCACCCGGCCTGCCAGCGGGGCCACGATGGGCGTGCCTGTGGGCGCGGCGATGTCCATGCCGCTGTGCGGGTTGCGCGGCTGGCCGTTGAACACGCGGCGCAGCCCGAACGAGCTGGAGCGCCGCCCGGGCACCGGCACGCGCATGCGCAGCGATGGCTGGGCCTGGCCCGCAGGCAGCTCGGTGAAGGTGGCCATCACCCGCGCCTGGTGGTCGCGCTCGCGCTCGTAGCGCGCCTGGTCTTCGGGCGAGAGGTCTACCGTGCGCGGCGATACCTGCAGGTGCTGCTCCTTGTAGCGCTTGGGCGCCACCGTGTAGTGCAGCGGGCGGGGGCTGCCGCCGTCGGCCAGCGCGGTGATGAACGCGTCGCCGGGTGCTGCGGCCAGCGGAATGCCCACGATGGCCGTCCACTCGACCACATCGCCCACCACCAGCACCGGCACATCCACGTCACCCTGGCGCACCAGGGCCCGGGGCCGCGCGGCGGCAGGGCCCAGCGAGAGGCGGGCCACACCGCCCGGCACCTGCAGCGCCTGGGGCCATACGGCGGGTGCTACAGGTGGTTTGGCGGGGGATGCAGGCTGCGGCTTGGCGTGCAGGCCCATGGCGGGTGCCAGCAGCAGGCCGCCCGCGCTGGCCAGTGCGGTGCGGCGGGTGAAGAGGGGGAGATGAACAGGGTGGGGCGAAGGTGCTGGCACGGGAGAGTCTGGCGTGGCGAGGAGGCTGCAGTGGGACTGTGGCCGGGGGGGGGCAAACGAGGAAATGGCGGGCCGGAGGCCAAGCCTTGGTCAGTGCGTCACAAACTCATAGGTCACGGCTTCGCTTTCGACCATGTCCAGCACCTCATGGAGTTCTTCCTCGCTGTCGGTGCTGCTCCACATGTCTTCGGGGTCGGTGGCAAACAGCGGCTCGATGGCGATGTCCAGAAACTTGCCGTCGGCCATCTGGATCACCGGCGTGCCTTCGGAGGTCTCGACCAGCTCCCAGTCGTCGGGCACGGTCATTTCGAGCTGGATGGTGACGTTGAGTTTTTTCATGGTGTTCCTCGGGTAATGGGTGTGGCTTGCTGTGGGGCAAGCCGGGGGAATGGTCTTCAGGCCCCGGAGGGTAACCCAGCACGACGGCAGTGCCAGCAAGAAGCCACCACCGGTCGCGCGTGGCATGTTGCGTGCTTGTGGTTGGCGTATCCTTTTTGTGGCTTTGTCAGGGTGGTGCGCGCAGCGTTGCCCTGGCGGCTGGTTTCATCCTTTTTGTCCTCTGGAGCACTTCCCACATGATCCCCAAGAAAACGCTTGCCGTGGCTGCCGCTGCCCTGGCCACTGCCCTGTCCTTTTTCAGCCAGGCCGCGCAGGCAGGCCCCCGGCTCGACAAGATCATGGAGGCGAAGGTCATCCGCGTGGGCACGCCCGGCGACTACCGCCCGTTTGCCATCAAGACCGACGCGGGCTACAGCGGCCACGACATCGACGTGATCGAAACCATGGCCAAGGAACTGGGCGTGAAGATCGAGTATGTGCAGACCTCGTGGCCCAACCTGGTGAAAGATTTGCAGGGCGACAAGTTTGACGTGGCCGTGGGCGGCATCACCCGCAACGTCAACCGCATGCGCATCTTTGACATGCTGCCCGGCTACGCCCCGTTTGGCAAAGTGGCCCTGGTGCGCGCGGCTGACAAGGCCAAGTACACCAGCCTGGACGCCATGAACCAGCCCGCCGTGCGCGTCATCAAGAACCCCGGCGGCACCAACGAAACCTATGTGCTGGCCAACCTCAAGGCCGCCCAGGTCAGCACGCACGACAAGAACGCCGAGATCCCCGCGCTGATCGCCGAGGGCAAGGGCGACGTGATGATCACCGAGACCTACGAAGCCCTGCACTACGCCAAGGCCGACCCGCGCCTGCACGCCGCATTCGTCGATGCGCCGCTGACCCCGAAGAATTACCTGGGATTCATGCTGCCCACCGACGATGCCGACTACGTGCGTGTGATGGGCTTTGTGTGGGGCCTGGTGGACAGCCGAGGCACCATCAAGCAGGCGGCTGACAAGTGGTTGAAGTGATGCGGTTGAAGTGACCAGGGCCGGGGGCTGTGGGCGTTACTCGCCCGGAATCTCCGGCTCCACCAGCAGCGCCAGCAGCTGCAGCGACTCCTGCCAGCCCAGGTAGCACATCTCGGTGGGGATCACCGCCGGGATGCCCGCCTGCACGATGGACACTTCGGTGCCCGTGATCACCTTTTTCAGCTGGACGGTGGTGCGCATTTCGCCCGGCAGGTTGGGGTCGTCAAACCGGTCGGTGTGCACGATGCGCTCGCCCGGCACCAGCTCCACATATTCGCCGCCAAACGCGTGCGTGCCGCCGCTGCTCATGTTGGTGAACTGCATGCGGTAGCTGCCGCCCACGCGCGCATCCAGGCTCAGCACCCGGCCGGTGTAGCCATGGGGCGGCAGCCATTTGCACATGGCATCGGGGTCGAGAAACGCGCGGTAGATGCGCTCGGCCGGGGCGCGCAGCACGCGGTGCAGGGTGACGGTGCCGGTGGTAGTGGTGGTGGTCATGCAGGGTCTCCTTGAGGGTGGGCATCAGGGTGGATGAAAGCGTGAACCGCCAAACGATATCGCTCATTCAACGTGTTCACACCCCTACGACGAACGGGCCTGCGCGTTTTCGACAACCTGCCGCTGCCACGGCAATTTTTTTTGTCTCAGGCTGAAACCGTGCGGACGTCAAAGCTCTCGCTGCCCTGCGCCCAGGCCAGCAGCCGGTCGATGTTGGGATGCTTGCCGGGAAAGGCGCGCGCATCCGCCACATGCTCGGCATACCACTCCAGCCCCAGGCTGGCGGCTGCGGGTGTGATGCGGCCGCCATACAGCGCCCCCAGTGCGGCATACACCACCAGCGATCCGCCCTGGCCGGGCTTGTTCTCAATGGTGGCGAGGACCTGACCGTCGGTGCCCAGCAGGTGCAGGGCAGCGAGGTGGCTGGCGGAGGGGAGTTGTTTCAGGCGGTCTGCGAAGTTCATGGGATGGTGATGGAAGAAAAGTTTGAATGAAATTGGCTGCTTCCGCGCTATGGGTAAGCGCTGGTAGCTACCAAAAGAGAAGTAAATGCCGATGGTATATGCGTGTCAGCGTGGCGGCGGGTGCTCACGCCTGCCACACCCCAAACCCCGCCGAGCGCAGGTCGATGCCGATCTCGATCTCCCGGTCCACCGCCTCCTCGTAGGTCATGGGGTTGAAGCCCTCGTACAGGTCCGGCAGCAGCCGCAGGCCGTATTGCGTCACAAACCGGTTGGCCTGGATGCCTGCCTTGTGCTTGTCAAACCGCACATCCGGGTCCAGCCCGGTCATGCCCACGTACACACAGGGCTTGCCGTCGATGTAGCCCGGGTTGTTCTTGCGAAAGCGCGGCTCCAGCAGCACGTCTTTGGAGAGTTCGACCACGTAGACGTGGTGGTGGGGCTTGCGGCGGCGCATGGGGCAGGGGGTTGGGCTGATGCGGGCGCTGTGTGTGCAGCGATCCTACTCATCCTCGTCCGCCAGCCCGTCGTCCTTCAGGCGTCGGTCCAGCTTGGCGCGCAGGGCTTCGGCGTCTTGCAGCAGCTGGTCCACCGGTGCGGCTGGGGCCACGCGCAGGCTGGGGGGGAACAGGCTGCTCATGTACATCTCGTTCGTCAGCCGCATGCGGTTGAGCCACTGCGCGCCCAGCCATGCGGGCACGCCCAGCATCACCACGGCGGCCACCGTCCAGGCCAGGCCCGCGCGGCGGCGGGGCAGCACGGTGGCCAGGTGGGCATACAGCGCCCAGGCCAGCACCAGCACGCCCAGCACGCTGGCGAACTGCGACAGCGCCTCCAGCGAGAAGGAAAACGCCGCCAGGTTGGCCACCAGCCGCAGTGCCTCGCTGGCCAGGTACACCGTGCAGGCAATGCGCACATGGCGCCAGAACTGCAGGCGGCCCGCAAACATCTTGTTGGCCACGGCCCACAGGCCCGACCAGGCGCTGAGCACCAGCAGCAGCATGAGCAGCACGCTGGGCAGCGACTTGAGGTACTGCGAGCTGTCGCGCGACTCCAGCCACGACGAGGCCATGGCCGCCGCCCCCACCAGCACCACCAGCGCGGCCGTGGTGCCCACGGTGCGCCACGGAAACTCCGGCAGCGCCTGCTCATCGGCAATGGGTGCATCGGCCAGGCGCAGCGTGATGTGGGTGTGGCCCAGGTCGATGGGCGTGCCGCCGGGCCAGTCAAACCGCTCGCCCTGGGCATGGCGCTTGCGCTGCAGGCGGGCGCCGTTGCGGGTCTCCAGCACCTCCACCTGCACCGTGCGGTGTTCGTCCACCGTGCGGTCAATGCGCAGGTGCCGGGGTGCCGCAAACGGGTCGTCCAGAACCAAGTCGCAGTCCAGCGCGCGGCCCACGGTCACGGGCCAGCGGGTGATGGGCGCGCGCGCCAGCAGGGCGCCGTGGCGGTCATGGGCCTCGATCAGGCCCAGGGTGGTCGTTGTCGGCATCGTGCTCATGGTGCGGCCTCCCAGCGGAAGGCCTTGAGGTAGTGGCCGGCCAGCTTCATGCCGTTGTCAAACGCAACGCCTTGCACATCCAGGCGGCCCAGCACGCCCTGCGTGGGCTGGTTCACCGAGGTCACCAGCACCGTCATGTTGTACAGGCCGGTCAGCTTGCGGTAGGCCGACAGGCACACCACCGCCCGCAGCGGCAGGCTGCCGGGGTCTACAAAACGCTCGGTGCATTCGGCCGCCGTCTGGTGGCGGTTGCCGCGTGTGGGCAACTGCTCGTTGGCAAAACTTTGCGAATACATGCGCGCAAACCGCGCAGCGCCCAGCGTGGGCGCGTTGTAGGCCTCGTACGACAGGCGCACCGCGCCGGTGTTGAAGTCGCCCGCCACCACGTCACTGTCGGCACGGCACTGGGTGCGCTCCAGGTTCAGGCCGGGGAAGGACGGGTCGCGGCCCGAGCCCCAGCACCGTGCCAGCGCGTCGTCGGGCACGGGCACACGGTAGCTGCCGTGGCGCTGCTCGCGCAGCGGCGTTTTCAAAAAACGGTCGGTCAGCACCTGTTGGTGCTCCACCAGCTGCCGCGTCACCTCGCCATACGCGGCCTGGGTAATGGGCTGGGCGTTGGCCGCGCGCTGCACCAGCGCCTGCGCAAACTCTGCAGGGATCAAAAAGCTCACCTGCTCGCCATCCAGCCGCTTGGCCACGTTCACGCCCAGCACGCGGCCCGCGTCGTCCACCGCCGGGCCGCCGCTCATGCCGGGGTTGAGCGTGCCGCCAAAAAAGATGCGCGGGTAAAAGCTGCGCTTGACCAGCCCGTTGTAGGTGCCTTCGGTCACGGCAAAGCCAATGTCCAGCGGGTTGCCCAGCGAGTAAATGCGCTCGCCCTGCGCCAGCGGCTCTTCGGCAGGCCGAAAGCCCAGCACCGGCGCAGCAGCCGTGCGGCCCTTGGCGCGCAGCACGGCCAGGTCGCGCTGCACGTCAAACGCCAGCAGCTCCACCTCGCCCTCCTGGCCTTCCATCGTCACGTACACGCCCCGGTAGCGCTCGGGCTCCAGCGCCAACTGGCTGGCAACGTGGAAGTTGGTCACGATCAGCCCATCGGCCGACACAAAAAAGCCCGAGCCAATCGACGCCTGCGTGCCCGCGTTGCGCAGCAGCGTGCGGATCTGCACCAGCTTGTCGCGCGACAGCTCGTAAATGCGCCGCGCATCGCGCGAGAGCAGGGCGGCATCGGCCGCTGTGGGCGCGGCGGCTGCCGGTGTCTGCGCCGCGCCATCCACCGGGCTGCTGCCCGCAGGGCGTGGGGCCGGGGTGGATGCGGTGGCGGGTGAAGGGGCGTTCTGTGCATGGGCCGCCAGGGCGCAAAGCAGCAGAACCAGGGACGAGGTGGCCAGCCGCAGGGGCCGGATCAAGGGGAAGAGCATCGCGGTATTCTATGAACGCTCTGCGACCTGCCCGGGCCCTGTCGGCCACGGGTTCTTCTCATACCTGCCCACACACCCATGCAACCCACTCCCTCCTACCCCATCGGCACGCCCGGCCAACCCTGGGGCGACGCCGAACGCGACCAGTGGCGCGCGCGCCAGGTGCGCCAGCGCAGCCATGCCGACGACGTGCTGCGCGCTATCGACGCCCTGCGCAGCCAGTGGGATATGCTGCCCTATGGCGAGGTGGCCTATGCCAACGCCCACCATGCGCCCGAACACTTCCCCCTGCAGGCCCTGCGCAGCCGCCCCTGGCAGCCCGGCCTGCCCAGCGTGCTGGTGACGGGTGGCGTGCACGGCTACGAAACCAGCGGCGTGCACGGCGCGCTGCGCTTTGCGCAACAACATGCGGCCGAGTTTGCGGGCCGCGCCAACCTGCTGGTGGTGCCCTGCGTCAGCCCCTGGGCGTATGAGCGCATTCAGCGCTGGAACTTCGACGCCATCGACCCCAACCGCTCGTTCAAGGAAGGCTCGCCCGCACAGGAATCCGCCGCCCTCATGCGCCTGGTGGCACAGCACCAGGCGCAGTACGGCCCATTCGACGCCCACATCGACCTGCACGAAACCACCGACACCGACGAATCCGAATACCGCCCTGCCGTGGCCGCGCGCGACGGCAAGGTGTTCGAGCCCGGCAGCATCCCCGACGGCTTCTACCTGGTGGACGACACCGAGAACCCGCAGCCCGCCCTCCAGCAAGCCATCATCGACGCCGTGGGCCGCGTAACGCACATCGCGCCTGCGGACGACAAGAACGAAATCATCGGCTCGCCCGTGATGGCCCCCGGCGTGATCCGCTACCAGCTCAAGGCCTGGGGCCTGTGCGCCAGCGTGAGTGGCGCGCGCTACACCACCACCACCGAGGTCTACCCCGACAGCCCCCGTGCTACACCCGAGCAGTGCATCGTGGCGCAGGTGGCGGCAGTGTGTGCGGCGGTGGAGTTTGTGTGTGGGGCGCAGTAAACCTGAAATTCTTTGAGTCGAATTGGCTGCTGCCGCCTGATGGATAAGCCCTGATAGCTATAAAAATTGAAGCAATAAAGCTAGAGCCCCAGCCCACCCACCATCCGCATTGAAAGGAACTGACTGTGGACCTGCCCCAGATGCTGGACACCTTCGCCCGCATGCCCGCCGCCGAGCAGCAGGCCTGGTGGCGCATGGCCGCCGGGCTGCTGGCCGTGGTGGTGGCGCTGCTGTGGCTGGAGAGCCGCTACTTCAAGCCCAGCCGCCGCGTGGGCAGCTGGCTGGCGGTGCGCCTGGTGTCGGTGCTGGCCGCGCTGCTGGCGGTGGCGGCGGTGCTGCTGCCCGCACGCGCCGTGGGCGGGCCCGCTGCGCTGGGCGTGTTTGTGCTGTCGCTCTACACCTTGGGCCCCGTGGTGTGGTTTGGCGGCCATGTGCTGGCCGGGCGCTGGGTGCGGCCCGCACTCTCGCGCGCCGAAAGCCTGGTGCTGGGCCTCACCGGCCTGGCCATCGCCGCCGTGCCCGTCTACGCCAGCCTGATGGCCCAAAGCGCTCTGCAAACCGCCGCACGCGACGTAGCCCAGCGCCGCGAGCTGCCCGCCAGCAACCCCCCGCTGGCCCACACCGTGCAGCCCGTGCAGCGCTACCACCTGCCCGGCGTGGGGCTCATCTACACCCAGTCACTGCTGGGCACCCCCGACAACCGCCTGCTGCGCGTGGAGCAGCGCCACGGCGGCGGCCAATGGCCCACGCACCCCCACCCCGTGGCCCACCCCAGCTACTGCACCCACGGCAACGACGTGCACCTGATGTGGTCCGCCCAGGAACCCCCACCCTACCTGCGCCTGCACTGGGCCCAAAGCAACGGCGCACCCACCAAGGCCGAGTTCACGCCCCAGCTGGCGTTGGACCCTGCCACCCCCGTGCCTGACTTCCCCCTCGCCCTGCGCCCCGACGGCGCCGACCCCGCCGCCCCCATCGCGCGTGAGAGGGCGTACCTGGTGCTGGTGAAAGAGGGGCAAGCGGCGCACCCACAGCAAGCGCCGATGCAGCAACCGCCGCAGACCTACACCCAGATGCTGGCCAGCCCGCCCGAAGCGGGCGAGGTGCGCACGACCGATTGCGTGATGGCGGGCTTCCAGCTCACCCCCACCGTGGCCAAACAAGGCTGGCAGGTGCAGGCCATGGGGCTGGTGTTTCAGCTGTCCACGGGCGGGCAGCCGTTGCGGGCGTTGGTGGAGCGGAAGTAGAGGCGAAATTGGCCGTTACCGCCCGATGGGATTGCCTTTGTTGCTATCAAATTGAAAGCATCAAGGGTTTGTGGCGCGTAAGTGCAAATGCAAGCGCGAGGGTGCTTTACGGATGGCGGCCCAAAGCACTCAGCAACCGCGCACTCACTTCGGCCGCTTCCAGCGTGGCGAACTGCATGTTGTGCTGCTCCGTCAGCGGGCCGTGGCCCGGCTCCATGCGCCCGGCTGCGTCGTAGCCCATGGCCTTGAACTTCCACACCCCACCAACCAGCTTGAGCGAGCCCACATGCGCGCCATCGGCGGTGTGGACGGACACTGCGGCGGCGTTGATGGGCAGCAGCTGCAAGGGGCCTGCCAGCGGGCCGGGTGGTATGTGGGCGAAGGTGGGGGTGAACGGGGGCGTCATCGAGGCGCTTTAGCTGTGCTGCAGTTCTTTGGGTGAAATTGGACTCTTGCGCTTGATGGATAAGCGCAAGAAGCTATCGAAATTGAAGCAACCTAGACCGAGAGTGCTGCTACTTGCGCCCTGAGCGCTGGCAGGTCGTTCTGCACGGTTTGCCAGACGATGCCCAGATCCACAGTGAAGTAGCCGTGGGCCAGAGCGTTGCGCATTTCATAAGCAAAGCCCCACGGCACATGGGCGTGTTTCTGCGCAAAGTCAGGGTGGTTCTTGACCACGTTGTTGCAGGCCTCGCCAATCACCTCCAGGTTGCGAATCACGGCATCGCAGGTCTTGCGGTCTGCCAGGAATGCTGCCAAATCCATGCCAGCCGTGTAGTCCTGAATGTTGCCGATAGCCTCCAGGATGTGCTGCAAGTAGTCCGCCACCCGGAGCGGGTGCGCCCGGCTCATACGGTGATCGCCTCGCGCAGCACCTGGTCCCGGAAGCTGGCGGGCAGGCTGTTGGGGGTGAGCACATCCACCTCCATGCCCAGCAATTGCTTCAGTTCAAACCGGATCGCGCCAATGTCCATCAGCGTGGTTTGCGCGGTGGGCTCTACCAACAGGTCCAGGTCGCTGTCGGCTGTGTCGTCCCCATGCAGCGCCGAGCCAAACACTCGCACGCTGCTCACGCGGTGGCGCAGTGCGACCTCGCGGATTTGCGAGCGGTGGAGGGATAGGGCTTCGGAGGGGCGCATGGTTTGGAGTTTAGCGACGTTGGATGTTCGTTAATCCACAAGTCTAGGCAGTTCATGGATTCGGCGCCAGCAACGACAAGCGCATCGCTATTTTTTAGGAGAGAGTAGGGTCACAGCCAAAATTCATTTTGTTATGAACGTTTGTAGAGTGTTGCGCTTCATCCGACCAGATCAACGTTCAAAAAATGCATCGCCTACGGATTGGCTACTGTTCTACATTGAATTAATTTCGTAATATTGCTTCTTTTAGATGGGCCTCGAATTGTGAAAAGCTTCGTAGCGCTCTCACGCCTGAAAAATCGTCAATGAAACCTGTAATCCGGCTTCTTGCGCTATGTTCGTTGAATTTCTTCAAACGCTGCGGCGGGAGGTTTGAGGCAGTTTTTAAAGCTTGAAATAAAACATCCTTCGGATTGGGTAGATTTTCGATAAATTGTTTTGAGGGTAGATTTAAATCGACATTGCCGTTACGATTGTTTGCTGCGGCTCGAATGGCCGCTTCTTCCGTCAATAACCAACTCTCAATCATCCGAACGGGTACCGCCGGGACAACAGGAATAGGAACACCTGAAGCTTGAGAGGCTGCTTTAACCTCATCGGTTCTCTCTTGTAGCGAAGCCCTTTCCGCGTCTCTATGGCAAACAATTACATCAGGTCCGTAATTGTCGAATGCTTTTTTGAGGCGTAAATGGAGAGGGCCACGTGCTGGAATTAACTCGTGCGCCGGATTGATTCGAAAAGCTTGCTCAGGGAAATTTGTGTCAACAATCCACTGGATTAAATGTTGAATGCATAAATCAGAGGTTCCGTCGCAGACGATAGCAATGCTAGTTAGTGCCAATTTCAGCTCCATTGGTCATCGAGCCAAAGTCAAGCATGCCCTGCTCTGCCGCAAGTTGCCATAGTCGACCACCATCGATTTCATCTTCGGGATACGCCTCTTTGCTGCGCAGGTAATCTAATAACTCGGTTACTGTAACTTTCGGCGTCCATTCTTCTGAGTAGTCAGGGTGAGAAAGTCGCCAAGAGTTCACAATGGCGCCATATGCCGTAAAAGATGATTTATTTTTTCTTATCGGAACAGCAACGAGGAGTTCGTCTGGATGGAGATTTCGGACAACAACAGGGGAATGTGTATTAATTATTACTTGCCGTAAGGGGTTTTCCGGACTTAGTGCTTGTTGAGTGTTGACAGACATCTCGCGAAGCAGTTCTAAAATTGAATTGATGCGAGAGGGATGAATTCCATTTTCTGGCTCTTCGAAGCATATGAGGCCTTTCGATTCGGTGTCAAATGCCATCGTAGCCAAAGCCAGAAATCGCAATGTCCCGTCGGAGAGTGCTCGAGCTTGATGAACAACACCGTTGCGTTGTTCAAGAAGCAAAGTCTTTATTCTTCTGGTGTTGTCAACATCGACAGAGATTTCACGTACTTCTGGAATTAATGCCGCGACTCTGCTGGAAATTTCCTCATATCGCTTTAGTCGCTCAAGCGTAGAGGGAATATGCGCTCCATCAAAGGTAATGTGTGGATCATCGGAAAACTCATCTGGAGCTCGTAGCTTAGCCGGCTCAAGTTGTAAAAGCTTCCAGCTTTGCATTTCTCTCCGGGCGGCTAGAACTGTTGGCCTTTCATCGGTATTTGCTGAACCTAGCACCGTTCTTGGGGAGTTTTGTGCAGGAATCTGGGAGGGGCGTCCAGAGTTTCCGTCTTGACTGATATTTATTGTCGAACTGCCCGTTTCTTTGTTGACCTCGGTGGTAATAAAAGGAGTTCTCTTTTCGCCCAATAATGCAGAACTGAAAAAATCTTTTGAGCAGGCGAAGCCAATGCGACGCTTGGCATTACCCTTGGGGAGGTAGGTTAGATTTTCAGAAACAAGTTCAATTCGCTCATTTGAGTCATGATCGACAACATACTTTAGTTCGATCTTGTACGTTAAAAATGTAGTGCTGGGTTTTGCTTTTCTGCCAAAGTCATCAATGACTTCGCTCGCGACGATCAAATCAACCTCAATGATGATGTTTGGCAGATTTGAATCGGTGGTTTTGGTGAATAGGGAGCGTAAGTCGCCTTTTCGGCTACCGCTTCTGTCACGGACGCGGTGAGCGGCTTCCACTATCGAGTGATCTGCTAGATCCCGTAAAAAGAGGATTGCATCAAATAAGTTTGATTTGCCCGCTCCGTTCGCCCCTGCAATACAGGTGAAAGGCCCGAACCTAACTTCTGAGTCAATTAAGCTCTTGAAGCCTTGAACCCGGAGTCTTGTAAGCATCGCGAAATCCTAGTCAGTTTGAGCACGGTGTTCTAATCTGGTGGGTTGAGCGGGGCGTTGTCGTTCACTTGCCCCAAGAATCCTTCAACCCCACCGCCAAGTTAAACACCGGCTTCTCCGCCTTGTGGTCAATACGGTCCGCCACAAAGTACCCATGCCGCTCAAACTGGAACTTGTCGTCCGGCTTCGCATTGGCCAATGACGGCTCCACGATGGCGGTCACCACCTTCAGGCTGTTCGGGTTCAGGCTTTCAATGAAGTCCTTGCCGCCCGCGTCGGGGTGGGCGTCCAGGAACAGGCGGTCGTACATGCGCACTTCAGCGTTCACGCCGTCGGCCACGCCCACCCAGGTGATGGCGGCTTTCACCTTCACGCTGTCGGCGCCTGGGGTGCCGCTCTTGGTGTCGGGCACCACGGTGGCCAGCACTTCGGTGATGACTCCGTCCGCGTCCTTGGTGCAGCCGGTGCATTCGATGACGTAGCCGCCCTTCAGGCGCACCTTGTTGCCGGGGAAGAGGCGCTTGTAGCCCTTGGGGGGCACTTCTTCAAAGTCTTCGCGCTCGATCCAGACTTCTTTGCCGATGGTGAAGTGGCGCACGGGGCTCTCTACCCCCTCTGGTGGGTGGGGCAGGGCGGGCAGGCTGCAGGGCTCCAGGTGGCCTGCGCCCATCACGTCGTCCCAGTTGGTCAGCACCAGCTTGACGGGGTTGAGCACGGCCATGCCACGGTGGGCCTTCAGCTCCAGGTCTTCGCGCAGGCAGCCTTCCAGGGTGCTGTAGTCGATCCAGCTGTCGGACTTGGTCACGCCGATGCGTTCGGCAAACACCTGCAGGGCTTCGGGCGTGTAGCCACGGCGGCGCAGGCCCACGATGGTGGGCATGCGGGGGTCGTCCCAGCCGCTCACTTTATGGTCGTACACCAGTTGGGCGAGCTTGCGTTTGCTGGTGATGACGTAGGTGAGGTTCAGGCGCGCAAATTCGTACTGGCGGGGGGCGGGGCTGGCCAGCAGGCCACCTTCCGTCAGGCGCTCCAGCAGCCAGTCGTAGAAGGGGCGCTGGTCTTCAAACTCCAGCGTGCACAGGCTGTGGGTGATCTGCTCCAGCGCGTCCTCGATGGGGTGCGCGTAGGTGTACATGGGGTAGATGCACCAGGTGTCGCCCGTGTTGTGGTGCGTGGCGCGGCGGATGCGGTAGATGGCCGGGTCGCGCATGTTGATGTTGGGGCTGGCCATGTCGATCTTGGCGCGCAGCACCATCGATCCATCCTCATGCTGGCCAGCACGCATCTCGCGGAAGATGCGCAGGTTTTCCTCGGGCGTGCGGCTGCGGAAGGGGCTGTCCACGCCGGGTTTGCTGAAGTCGCCCCGGTTGGCGCGCATTTGTTCGGTGGTTTGCTCGTCCACGTAGGCGTGGCCCGCTTCGATCAGGTATTCGGCCGCGCGGTACATGAAGCCGAAGTAGTCGCTGGCCTGGTAGGGCGCGGCGCTGCCGGGCGCCTGGCCAAGCTGGGCCCAGTCAAATCCGAGCCATTTCACGGCGTCGATGATGCTGTTGACGTATTCGGTGTCTTCTTTTTCGGGGTTGGTGTCGTCAAAGCGCAGGTGGCACACGCCGCCGTAGTCGCGCGCCAGGCCAAAGTTGATGCAGATGCTCTTGGCGTGGCCGATGTGCAGGTAGCCGTTGGGCTCGGGCGGGAAGCGGGTGCGGATCTTGGCGGGGTCGGGCTCGCCCTGGGCGTGGTGGGCGGCGTCGCCAGGGGCGCCAGCCCAGCGGCGGGTGGCGTAGGTGCCTTGCTCCAGGTCTTTTTCGATGATCTGGCGCAGGAAGTTGCTGGGCTTGGTGGATTCAGCGGTGTCCGCAGCGGCGGCGCTGGCGGGGGAGGTGGCGGAGGTATTGGCGGGGGAGGGGGTGCTCATCCAGCCATTTTAGGCGGCGGTTTCGTGACGGTTTACGCATTAAAACAAGCGCGTGTACGTTCAGACACAACGTAAAGACGCTTTTATGCCATCCTTTTGGCTACTTGGTGCGTTGTGTACCGGTGAGGGCCCTTGCCACCTGGCGGCGGGCTTTCATTTACCAGGAGATTTCCATGACGAAAACCCGTTCTCTTTATGCCATGGCCGCTTCGGCTGGCGTGGCCCTGGCTTTGCTGGCCGGTGCTGGCGCCGCCCAGGCCCGTGACGTCAATTGGTCGGTTGGCGTTGGCGTGCCCGGCGTGGTGATCGGTGCCAGCAATGGCTACTACGCCCCCGCCCCGGTCTACGTGGCGCCGCCCCCACCGGTGTATTACGCGCCGCCCCGGCCCGTGTATTACAGCGCCCCGCCCGCCTATTACGCCCCCCCACCGGTGGTGTATTACGGCCATGGCTACCGGCACCATCGCCATCACCGCCATCATGGTCACGGCCACGGTCGCCACTGGGACCGTTGATCAGCCTAGGGCGTGTCATCAACCTCTTGGGCGCGAGTCGCTCACAGGCAGCGTTGCACAGGCTGCCTTTTACAGCGGTCCTTCGGGGCCGCTTTTTTATTGGGGCGGCCCCTGCGCTGGGCGCCGCATAATCCCGCACTCTGGCCTGCCAGCGTGGCAGGCGCATTGCCCCGGAGACCTTGTCTGTGACTGCCCATAAAACCGTTTTTGTCCTGAATGGCCCCAACCTGAACCTGCTGGGCACGCGCGAGCCCGCCGTCTACGGCGCCCAAACGCTGGCCGATGTGGAAAAGCTCTGCGCCGACGCCTGCCAGCGCCATGGGTATGCACTGCGTTTTCACCAAAGCAACCACGAGGGCGCGCTGGTGGACTGGATTCATGAGGCAGGCCGCCTGCACGCGGCGGGCGAGCTGGCTGGGGTGGTGCTGAACGCCGGTGCCTACACCCACACCAGCATTGCGCTGCATGACGCCATCAAGGGCACAGGCATCACCCTGATCGAGCTGCACATCAGCAATGTGCATGCGCGCGAGGCCTACCGCCACCACTCGTACATGGCTGCGGCCGCCAAGGCGGTGATGTGCGGCTTTGGTGTGCTGGGCTATGGCCTGGCGATTGACGGCCTGGCGCAACTGCTGGCCCAGCAGCAGCCTGCGGCCTGATGGCCGGGCGCGCGGGCCTTTTCTATTTGTATGGCCCCGCTGCCCCTGCAGGTCACTGAGGACGAGGTTGAAATCACCGCCATGCGCGCCCAGGGCGCGGGCGGGCAGAACGTCAACAAGGTGTCGAGCGCCGTCCACCTGCGGTTTGACGTGGCGGCCTCGTCGCTGCCCGAGGGCGTGAAAGAGCGCCTGCTGGCCCTGCGCGACACCCGCATCACGCAAGAGGGCGTGGTGGTCATCAAGGCCCAGCAGTTCCGCAGCCAGGAGCAGAACCGCGCCGATGCGCTGGCGCGGCTCAACGCGCTGGTCAACACCGTGGCCGTGCCGCCCCGGGTGCGCCGCGCCACCAAGCCCACCTATGGATCGCAGCAGCGCCGCCTGCAGGGCAAGACCCAGCGCAGCGAGACCAAGGCGGTGCGGGGGCGGGTGCGCGACGGCTCTTGATCGCTGGGTGGGGCGCTGCCAGGGTTTGATTGGCATCACCCATAGAACAATCTGTCTGCCCGGCAGGGCTTGGTGTGGGCGCCCGTCCGGCCTACAGTGAGGGCATTCACGGATGAAACTGCCATGACCGCTGTTGCCCACGCCCCTTCCTCCATTGTTCCAGCCCTGTTCGTATCGCACGGGGCGCCGCTGTTTGCGGTGGACGCTGGCACCACCGGCCCCGCGCTCACGCAGTGGGGCCAGGGCCTGAAGGCGCAATACCCCGGCCTGCGCGGTGTGGTGGTGATGTCGCCGCACTGGATGGCGCGCTCGGTGCAGGTGATGACCGGCCCGCAGCCCGCCACCTGGCACGACTTTGGCGGCTTTCCGCCCGCGTTGTACGAGCTGCAATACCCCGCCCCCGGCTCGCCCGCGCTGGCGCAGGAGGTGCTGGGCCTGCTGCAGGCGGCCGGTGTGGCCGCGCAGGGCGATGCCGCGCGCCCCTTTGACCATGGCGCCTGGGTGCCGCTGATGCATTTGTTCCCCGAGGCCGATGTGCCCGTGGTGCAGGTGGCCCTGCCCGTGGGTGCGGGCCCGGCCGAGGTGTATGCGCTGGGCGCCGCCTTGCGCAGCCTGCGCGCCCAGGGCGTGCTGGTGGTGGGCTCGGGCAGCATGACGCACAATCTGGCCGAGTTTTTTGGCGGCGAGCGTGCGCCCGCGCCCTATGTGCTGGAGTTCAGCCGCTGGATCGAAGCCGCGCTGGCCCGTGGCGACATGGCCGCGCTGCTCAACTACCGCAGCCAGGCGCCTCATGCCCACCGCGCGCACCCCACCGAAGACCACTTTTTGCCCATCTTCTTTGCGCTGGGTGCGGCGGGCGACGACCTGCACGCAAACTACTTGAGCCGCGAGGTGATGTACAGCATGCTGTCGATGGATGCGTTTGCGCTGGAGCCGGTGCATTGATGGTGCATCGGTCCTGCATTTTTTAAGTCAAAACTGCCCCTGGCGCCTGTCTATGCTCAATCTACCGCTCACATTTTTGCAGCGCCCCGCTGCTGCCACCACGCCCCGCCCCTGGCTGCTGGTGCTGATGCACGGTGTGGGCAGCAACGAGCAGGACCTGTTCAGCCTGTCGCCGCAGATCCCCGAGCGCTTTCATGTGCTCAGCCTGCGCGCGCCGTTCCGCATGGGGCCGGGCTCGCATGCGTGGTTTGATTTTTCCATCGAGCCCAATGGCGACCGCACCATCAACGAAGAGCAAGAGGCCCAAAGCCGCGCCCTGGTGGCCCAGGCGGTGGAGTCTGCTAGCGCGCAACTGGGCATCCCGCCTGAGCGCGTGGTGGTGGGCGGCTTCAGCCAGGGCGGCATCATGGCGCTGTCGCTGCTGCTGACAAAGCCCGAGCTGATGCACGCCGGCCTGGTGTGGCACAGCCGCCTGCTGCCGCAGGTGGTGCCCCTGACGGCCCCGGCCGATGCGCTGCGGGGCAAGCGGCTGTGGCTGAGCCATGGCACGCACGACAACGTGATCCCCCTGGCCAACGCCCAGGCCATTGCGCACCACATGGCGCCCCTGCCGGTGGCGGTGAGCTACCACGAGTTCCCCAGCGCGCACGAGATCCGGCCGTCCGAACTGGCGGCCACGGTGACCTGGCTGGAGTCGCTCTCGACCACGCCCACCGCTTTCTGAGCGAAGGCCCCGTCTCGCCGCAGCGCCCCAGCCTCACACCGGCAGCGCCATGGTGCGCTTCACTTCCTTGAGCGAAAAGCTCGTCGAAATCTCGCGCACGCCCGGCAGGCTGCGCACATGGGTGCGCACGTATTCGGCAAACGATTCCAGGTCGGCCGCCACCACCTCCAGCTGGTAGTCATACCGGCCCGAGAGGTTGTGGCACGACAGCACCTGGGGCATGGCCATCACCTCGCGCTCCAGGGCCGACGTGGTCTCGGCCGTGTGGTCGTGCAGCGCCAGTTGCACAAAACCCAGCACGCCCCAGCCCACGCGCTGGCGGTGCAGGTGGGCGTGGTAGCCCGCAATCACCCCGGCTTCTTCCAGCGCCCGCACGCGCCGCCAGCAGGGTGAGGTGGACAGCGACACCGCCTCGGCCAAGTCGCCCACGGTGGCGCGGCCGTCGCGCTGCAGGGCGTTGAGCAGGGTGCGGTCCACGGGGTCGAGCGGGTAGGGGTGCATGGTGGTCGGGTGGTGAGGGTTTGGGGCAAATTTTGCCCTTTGGATTCGTTTATGAGGCAAAGAAGGCGAAATTTTGCCTGCCGATGAGTTCAAGAATCTCCGCATCCGACCCCCGCATTCCGTCTGTGGTCGGCCCACCAGGAGACAAACATGACCAGCAGCACCGACCGCAGCCCCGCCACCGGCTTCAGCACCCGCGCCATCCACCACGGCTACAACCCGGCCGACCACCAGGGCGCGCTGGTGCCGCCCATCCACACCTCGGCCACCTATGCCTTCCCGGATGTGGCCTACGGCGCGCGCTGCTTTTCGGGCCAGGAGCCGGGCTACTTCTACACCCGCATCGCCAACCCCACGCTGGCACTGCTCGAAGGGCGGCTGGCGGCGCTGGAAGAGGGCGCAGGCGCCGTGGTGTTTGGCTCGGGCATGGGCGCCATCACGGCCACGCTGTGGTCCATGCTGGAGCCGGGCGACGAGATCCTGGCCGACCTCACGCTCTACGGCTGCACCTTCTCGTTCTTGCACCACGGCCTGGGCCGCTTTGGCGTGACGGTGCGCCATGTGGACATGACCGACCCCGCGCGCGTGGCCGAGGCGCTGACCGACAAGACCCGCGTGCTGTACCTCGAAACCCCTGCCAACCCCAACATGCGCCTGGTGGACATCGCCGCCGTGTCGGCCCTGGCCCATGCCCAGGGCGCCAAGGTGGTGGTGGACAACACTTACTGCACGCCCTACCTGCAGCAGCCGCTGCTGCTGGGTGCGGATGTGAGCGTGCACTCCATGACCAAATACCTCGGCGGCCATGGCGACCTGACCGCAGGCGCGGCCGTGTTTGCCGATGCCGAGCTGGCCCAGCGCGTGCGCCTGTACGGCCTGAAAGACATGACCGGCGCGGTGATGTCGGCACAAGACGCCCACCTGGTGATGCGCGGCCTGAAAACCCTGGCGCTGCGCATGGACCGCCACTGCCAAAGCGCGCAGAAGGTGGCCGAATTCATCGCCGCCCACCCGGCTGCGGCGGCCGTGCACTACCCCGGTCTGCCCAGCTTTGCGCAGCATGCGCTGGCCAAGCAGCAGATGCGCCAGATGGGCGGCATGATCGCTTTCGAGCTGCGCGGCGGCCTGCAGGCGGGCGTGCGCTTCATGGATGCGCTGCAGCTCGTCACCCGCGCTGTGAGCCTGGGCGACGCCGAAACCCTGGCCCAGCACCCGGCCAGCATGACGCATTCCACCTACACGCCCGAGCAGCGTGCCGCCCACGGCATTGCCGAAGGCCTGGTGCGCCTGTCGGTGGGGTTGGAAGACCTGGACGACCTGCTGGCCGACATCGGCCAGGCGTTGGACCTGGCCCACGCCATGGATCTCAGCGCTGGCATCAACGCCGGGCTCAGCTCCGAGCGTGTGGCAGCGGCAGAGCCGTCTTGTAGCGCACCTGCTTGAGCGCGAAGCTGGAGCGGATTTTCTCCAGCCCCGGGATCGGCGAAAGCTGCTCCAGGATGAACCGCTCCAGTGCCGCAATGTCGGGCAGCGCCACGCGGATGAGGTAGTCGGAGTCGCCGCTCATCAGGTAGCACTCCATCACCTCGTCGTGCTCGGCAATGCGCCTCTCGAAGTCGGCTAGCGCCTCCTTGTTCTGCGTCTTCAGGCTGATGCTGATGAACACATTCAGCCCCAGCCCCAGCGCCGCCGCGTTGGCCAGCGCCACATAGCGGGCAATGACGCCCGCCGCCTCCAGCGCCTTCACCCGCGCGAGGCAGGGAGAGGGCGACAGGTGCACGCGCCGCGCCAGCTCCACATTGGAGAGCGAACCATCGGCCTGCAGCTCGGCCAGAATGCGCAGATCGGTCACGTCAAGCTTCATATGCTGCAATATTTTGTTGATGCAGCATATTGTGCTTTTAATGGCGCTTGATTGGCGCGCTTCGGCATCACATTTTTGCCCAACCCTTCTACAGTGTGCTCCCATGAACGCCCCACTGCCTCCCCACCTCCTCAGCCCCCAGGACACCCTGGCCGACATCGACCCGCAAGAAACCGCCGAATGGCGCGATGCCTTCCTGGCCCTGGTGGCCACCGAAGGCCCCGAGCGCGCGCGGTTTGTGCTGCAGGAGCTGGTGCGCCTGGCCCGCACCCAGCGCGTGGGGTGGCAGCCGCAGCTCAACACGCCGTATGTGAACACCGTGGCGGCCCAGGCGCAGCCCACCTTCCCGGGCGACCTGGCCATTGAGGAGCGGCTGGCGTCGCTGATGCGCTGGAACGCGCTGGCCATGGTGGTGCGGGCGAATCAAGCGTATGGCGAGCTGGGCGGGCACATCGCCAGCTACGCCAGTGCGGCCGATCTGTTTGAGAGCGGCTTCAACCACTTCTTCCGTGCCCGCGAAGGCCTGGGCGAAGGTCAGCACCGGGGTGACCTGGTGTTCTTCCAGCCGCACAGCGCACCGGGCGTGTATGCGCGGGCGTTTCTGGAAGGGCATTTGACGGAGAACGACCTGCAGCACTACCGGCAGGAAATCACCGCCCCCAGCGCAGGCGCGCAGGGCCTGTCGAGCTACCCGCACCCCTGGTTGATGCCCGACTTCTGGCAGTTCCCCACCGGGTCGATGGGCATCGGCCCCATCAGCAGCATCTACCACGCGCGCTTCATGCGCTACCTCACGCACCGCAATCTGCTCAACTGCGAAGGCCGCAAGGTGTGGGGCGTGTTTGGCGATGGCGAGATGGACGAGCCCGAGAGCATGAGTGCCCTGACCCTGGCCGCGCGTGAGGGCCTGGACAACCTCGTCTGGGTGGTCAACTGCAATCTGCAGCGCCTGGACGGCCCGGTGCGCGGCAACGGCCGCATCATCGACGAGCTGGAGCGGCTGTTTGCCGGTGCGGGCTGGAACGTGGTCAAGTTGGTGTGGGGCAGCGACTGGGACGGCCTGTTTGCCCGCGACCTGACCGGCGCGCTGGTGCGCACGCTGGAAGGCACGGTGGATGGTCAGATGCAGACCTTCGCCGCCAAGGACGGCCGCTTCAACCGCGACAACTTCTTCGGCCAGAACCCCGAACTGGCCGCGCTGGCCCAGGGCATGACCGACGAGCAGATCGATCGCCTCAAGCGCGGAGGGCACGACCTGGTGAAGATCCACGCCGCCTACGCTGCCGCCGCTGCCCACAAGGGCCAGCCCACGGTGATCCTGGCCCACACCAAAAAGGGCTACGGCATGGGCACGGCGGGGCAGGGCAAGATGACCACGCACAGCCAGAAGAAGCTGGACGACACCGACCTCATCGAATTCCGCAACCGCTTCAACCTGCCGCTCACGGACGCGCAGGCGACCAGCCTGGCGTTCTACAAGCCTGCTGAAGACAGCCCGGAGATGCAGTACCTGCGCCGCCACCGCCAGCAGCTGGGTGGCTACCTGCCGCGCCGCCAGACGGCCTGCGACGTGCTGCCCGTGCCGCCCCTGGCCGGCTACGCCCAGTTTGCGCTGCAGGCCGACGGCAAGGAGATGAGCACCACCATGGCCTTTGTGCGCATGCTGGGCACGCTGCTGAAGGACGCCACTTTAGGCCCCCGCATCGTGCCCATCGTGGCCGACGAGGCGCGCACCTTTGGCATGGCCAACCTGTTCAAGCAGGTCGGCATCTACAGCAGCGTGGGCCAGCGCTACGCGCCTGAGGACATCGGCTCGGTGCTGAGCTACCGCGAGGCGCTCGACGGCCAGATTCTGGAAGAGGGCATCAGCGAAGCCGGGGCGATTGCCAGCTGGACGGCCGCCGCCACCAGCTACAGCGTGCACGGCTTGGCCATGCTGCCGTTCTACATCTACTACTCCATGTTCGGCTTCCAGCGCGTGGGCGACGCCATCTGGGCGGCTGCCGACCAGCGTGCGCGTGGCTTTTTGCTGGGCGCCACCTCGGGCCGCACCACGCTGGGCGGCGAGGGCCTGCAGCACCAGGACGGCACCAGCCACCTCGTGGCCGCCACCATCCCCAACTGCAAGGCCTACGACCCGGCCTACGCGGGCGAGATGGCCGTCATCATTGACGCCGGCATGCGCGAGATGGTGACCGAGCAGCGCGACGTCTTCTACTACGTCACGCTGATGAACGAAAACTACGCGCAGCCCGACCTGCCCGCAGGTGCTGCAGACGGGGTCTTGCGTGGGTGCTATGTTTTCAGGAGCTATCAGGGCAATGTGGACGCGCGCAAGGGCCTTATTTCCTCTCAAAATTCCGTCACCCTGATGGGTTCCGGCGCCATCCTGACCGAGGTGGTCAAGGCCGCAGAACAACTCGCCAGCGAAGGCCTGGATGTGACCGTGCTCAGCGTCACCAGCTGGAGCGAACTGGCCCGCGACGGCGTGGCCTGCGAACAGCGCGCGCTGGCGGGTGAAGAAGGGGTGGAGCCCGGCACCCCCTGGCTTGCCGCCCAACTGGCCGCCACCAGCGGGCCGGTGGTGGCCGCCACCGACTACGTGCGCGCCGTGCCCGAGACCGTGCGCGCGTTCATCCCCGAAGGGCGCAAGTACATCACCCTGGGCACCGATGGCTTTGGTCGCAGCGACACGCGGGCGGCGCTGCGGGAGTTTTTTGGGGTGGATGCGCAGGCCGTGGCGCGTGCTGCCCGCAGCGCGGTGGGTCGGCAAAAGGCATAAGCCTTCGAGCGAGCCGCGCCCCGCGCGCTGTGCCACCTCGGGCGCCGAAGGAAGGACAGGGGCTCAGGAGTCGGGGCGCAGTTGGCGGGGCTCCAGCAACCCTTGCATCAGCACCTCCAGCGCCGCGCGCGTCTGTTGGCTGGCGGCATGGTCAGGCGATAGTGGAGCGGCGGTGGGCGAGCCGATCTCCGCCCCTACACCAGGCGGCTGGCCCAGCAGGTGCCCGCCCTGCAGCAGCGCCAGGCCGTGGACCATGGCCCAGCATGCGTGGGCCAGTGCGCGCGGGTCACCTGTGCGGAAGCTGCCGTGCTGCTGGCCCTCGGCCACCAGGGTCTGCAGGTCGTTGAACAGGTCGGCCGCCACGGCGCGCAGGTGCGGTGGCGCTGTGGCCCGGGCTGCAGCGCCAAACATATGGGCCAGTTGCCGGGGGTGCTGGCGCCCGAATTGCACATAGGCCAGGCCGCTGGCCAGCAGCCGGTCTGGGCTGCCCTGGGCGGCTGCTATCGCCTCGCGGCTGGCCTGGCGCAGGGCCTCAAAGCCTTGTTCGGCCATGGCGTCCAGCAGGGCCTGCTTGTCGGCAAAGTGGCGGTAGGCCGCTGTGTGCGAAACCCCCACCGCCTTGGCCATCTCGCGCATCGACAGGCCGTCGAGCCCGGCGCCTTCCATCTGCTCCAGCGCGTAGGCCAGCAGGGTGCTTTTGAGGTCGCCGTGGTGGTAGGGGCTGGTCATGGATAGGCGTTGGCGGACACAAAAAGTGCAGAAAAAGAAAACGACAGGAAAACACTGAATGTTGACGGTGGAAACTTTAACACCCTAGAATGTTTCCATTGTTAACATCAAGGTGTCTGCCATGAGTTTTCTGCTGTTGATCATGGGTGCCAGCGCGCTGGCTTGGGTGGTGCGTCGGCTGGCAGGTGGGCGCCCCGGCCTGCGGTGGGCCATGCGCTGGGGCATGGGCCTGGGTTTTGTGTTCACGGGGGTGGACCATTTTGTGAACGCGCAACTGCGCTATGTGCCCATGATTCCCGACCTGCTGGCGGCGCAGGCGCTGTTCTGGGTGTATCTGACGGGGGTGGCCGAACTGGCCGGGGGCTTGGCCCTGCTGCTGCCCCAGCGCCTGCTGGATCGCCTGGGGCTGCCGCGCCTGCACCAACTGGCCGGGCTGGGGCTGGCGGCGCTGCTGGTGTGTGTGGTGGTGGCCAACGTCCATGTGGCGCAGCAGGGCCAGCAGGTGCATGGGCTGCCGTTTGACGCCTGGTACTACTGGGTGCGGCCTTTGCTGCAGCCGGTGTTCGTTTTGTGGGCGTTGTACTGCTCGGGCGTCTGGGCGGGGTTTGCAAGGGGGGCTGTCCCCGCCGATGGACGCTAGGGTCATCTTTCCGCGTCGGGCGAAGATGGATGCAGAGCGGCGAATTCAATCCTGGTATGGCCTGTGTGCTGCATATTTGATAGCTGATGAGGCAATATGAATGCGCGGAGGAGGCCGCTTTGGCTCTAACTTTTTGCCTTCGTGCACCGAGCCCCGGCCACCGGGTAGTCCCACCTGCCTCCCCTGGGGATCCTCTGCGCAAATCATCGCGCCGTGTGCATCTGCGGTCTCGGGCGGTCTGCGGCGTTGCAAATACTCGCAATAGCTACGGCTATTGCTGCGTTTTGCGCCTTGCAGCCCATCCCGATCCGCAGCGCACACTTACCGCTCGATTCGTGCAGAGGATCCCTAGGGTCGAACACATTGCCCAGCCTGTAACAGCTTCCTAGAATGGGTTGTAACCGAGCAACTGCCGGAGGGCGCCATGGCACATGTCAGCTGGGACCACAACCCGCCTACCACCTGGACCGCGATGGTGGACGGGCAAGCGATCTGCTCCGTCAAGCGCAAAGACATCGGTGGGTGGACCGCCGCCTGGGAGGACGAGCGCCTCTGGCCCGCGCCGGCCCACTTGCCCAAGGCCATGCCCCAGCCGATGCGGTTCTTCAGCAGCCTGGAAGAGGCCCAGGCAGCGGTGGAGCAGGCGCTGTCGGCCTGAGGTGTTTTCAGGCTGGCGGGGCCGGGCGGGGGCCCGTCACCTCGCCACCAAGGCGCAAAACCGTGCCAGGTCCACGTTGCCGCCGCTGATGAGCACGCCCACGCGCTGGCCCCTGAGTTCGCTCTGCATAGCCCGCGCGGCGGCAAAACCCAGGCAACCGGTGGGCTCCACCACCAGCTTCATGCGCTCGGCAAAAAAGCGCATGGCATCCACCAGTTGTTCGTCCGTCACCGTGAGGATGTCGTCCACATCGCGGCGGATGATGGCGAAGGTGATGTGGCCCAGGTGCTGCGTCTGCGCACCATCGGCAATGGTGGTGGGCGTGTCGATGTGCACGATGGAGCCGCTGCGGAACGACTGCTGCCCATCGTTGCCCGCAGCGGGTTCCACGCCATAGAGTTTGGTCTGGGGCGAGAGTGCGCGCGTGGCCAGGGCCGAGCCTGACAGCAGCCCGCCGCCGCCCAGGCACACAAAGAATGCATCGAGCGGGCCCACCTCCTCGAACAGCTCCTTGGCAGCCGTGCCCTGGCCGGCCAGCACATCGGCATGGTCGTAGGGCGGGATCAGCGTGAGGCTATTCTGCTCCGCCAGGTCGCGGGTGATCTGCTCGCGGTCCTGGGTGTAGCGGTCGTAGAACACCACGGTGGCACCGTAGCCCTGCGTGGCCGCCACCTTGGCGGCGGGCGCATCTTGTGGCATGACGATGGTGGCCGGGATGCCCAGCTCGCGCGCGGCCAGCGCAATGCCCTGTGCGTGGTTGCCCGACGAGAACGCGACCACACCGGCCTTGCGCTGTGCAGGGCTGAATTTTGCGAGCGCGTTGTAAGCCCCCCGGAACTTGAACGCGCCCATGCGCTGCAGGTTCTCGCACTTGAAGAACACCTGGGCGCCAAATTCTTCGTTGACGGTGCGCGAGGTAAGCACCGGTGTGCGATGGGCCACGCCCGCAATGCGGCCAGCGGCGGCCACCACGTCGTCGTAGGTGGGAAGGGCGGGGAGGGTTGGGGTCATGGTGAAGTCCGGGTGGGAAGTGAAAAAATCAGATGCGGCGGGTGCGGCAGGCCGGGTTGTGGGGCCGTGTCATTTCACGTCGCCATACACCGTGGCACGCGACACGCCCAGGTGCTGTGCCACCACCTCCATGGCGCGGCGCACTTCCAGGCTGCCCGAGGCTTTGAGTTCGCGCAGCAGCGCACGCCGCTCGGCCGCCTTGAGGGCGCGCGGTGCCGACGACAGCCGCGCCGCGAACTGGTCAATGCGCTGGCGGATGGCTTCGGCTCCGGCGGGGTCCAGAGATTCCTTGAGCCCCGTGTCGCCGTCCGTGGCGATGAACTGGCCCACCACGCTCTGCAGGCTGCGAAACAGCGTCATGTCCACGTTCAGGCACAGCGCCGCGATGTAGTGGCCCGACGCGTCCTTGATGCCCACCGAGGTGCTCTTGGCCGGGCGGCCGTCAGCGAACTGGTTGGCGTAGTTGGCGACCACCTGCGGATAGTCCGGATCCGCGATGCGTGTGAGCCCCATCTCGGTGGTCGGGTCACCCACCATGCGCCCCGACAGGTTGTTGTGGATGGCCAGGATGGAGTGCTTGGGGTCCAGCAGATCGTGCACCACCACCTCGCAGAAGGGGGCAAACGTGGCGGCGAGGCCTTGGGCGACCTGTTCGATCTGGGAGAGAAGGGCGGCTTGTTCGGCGGTGCGCTGTGGAGCCCCCCGGCGGGTGCGGGGACGGGGGTGGGCGGGTGCGGGGACATGTGCAGGCATGGCGACAATTTATCCATAATTGGATAAATTGTCAAAATATGGACTTTTTGTCTTGCGGGCAGGCAAGTCCATGTCCGCAACGCCCTGGCATCGGCAAGCAGGGCAATGCCTGCGGGGGCTTCTCGCTCCCCGTGTGGCTTTGCCCCGTCAGTTCGCGTGGGTGGGGCGCTGAAAGAAAGTGTCCAGCACCGGCATCAGCCCCGGAAACTCTTGCGCAAACCGCTCGCGATTCACGAAGTACGCCTCGCAGGCCACAGCGAAGAATTCGGAGGGCGAGGTGGCCCCGTAGGCGTCCAGCCAGGGGCGTTCTGCGCCGAAGCGCTCGGCCTTGATGACGGCCTCGCGGAAGTCCTGGTAGGCGGGCTCCCAGGCGTTCCACCAGGCTTCGTAGGCAGCGCGGCCGGTGCGCGCGCCCATGAAGCCGGCGGGCAGGGGCGGGCAGCCGTTGGGCTCGCCGTTTTTCATGTCGAGTTTGTGCACAAATTCGTGCACCACCACGTTGTGGCCGCGCGCGGTGTTTTCGGTGGCGTTGGCCACATGTTCCCAGCTCAGCATGATGGGGCCGCGCTCCATGGCTTCGCCCAGCAGCACCTGCGTGTGTTCATGCACCACACCGGCTTCGTCCATGGTTTTGCGGCGGGCCACGGCCTCGCCGGGGTGCAGCACGATGCCCACGAAGTCGTCGTACCAGGCGAGCGCCTTGGCGGGATCGCCCCAATGCAGCAGGGGCAGGCAGGCCTGCGCGGCAATGTCGATGGCCATGGCGTCGGTCACTGTGAGGCCATGAGCGCCGTGGAATTCCTTGTGGTGCAGGAAGAGGGCGCTCAGCACGCGCAGCTTGGACTGGTCGTGCAGCGACAGCGCCGCCAGGAAGGGGTAGCGCTGCAGTGTTTGCAGCCACAGCGTGGCGGAGATGTCGGGTACCGGGGCCACGGTGGAGCGCACGTGGCGCCAGAGCCGGTTGAGAAAAGGGGGCATGACGATCAGGCTGCAAGGCGGTCAGGCCCCGCGCAGTTCAGGATCGCTGGTAGCTGGGGGCCAAGGTGACCCGTTCCAAGCCCGCGCCGGACAAACGCAGTGTTTCCAAGCGGGGAGGCAATACGGCGGCGTCCCAGTCACTGAGCACCACGCGCTGCAAGCCCGGGGCCAGCAGGTGGCTGGCAGGCTTGTGGGTGTGACCGTGGATGAGCGTGCGGGCGCCTGCGGCCTGCAGCCAGGCAACGGCGGCCGGGCCGTCCACATCGGCATAGCTGGCGCCGGATTGTTTGCGTGCCTCGCTCTCCTGCCGGATGCCGCGTGCCTGCGCACGGCGTGTGGACAGGGGCTGGGCCAGAAACTGCTGTTGCCACTCGGCGCTGCGCGCTTGCACCCGAAAACGCTGGTAGTCCACGTCGTCCAGGCACAGCAGATCGCCATGGCTGAGCACCAAACGCTGGTCACCAAACGCCAGCACGGTGGGGTCGGCCAGGCCGGTGATGCCGCAATGCGCCAGAAAGGCCGGGCCCGCCAGAAAATCGCGGTTGCCGTGCATGAAGTACACCGGCAGGCGCTGCGCGGCGGCCCGCAGGGTGGCGCAGCATATGGCCTCGAAGCTGCCGGGATCCTGCAGGGCATCGTCGCCCACCCACACCTCGAACAGGTCGCCCAGGATGAAGAGGGCGTCGGCCTGCGTGGTCTGCAGGTAGTGCTGCCAGGCGGCCACGGTGGCGGGCTCGCTGGCCTGCAGATGCAGGTCCGAAATGAATTCGACCGTGCGCCAGTGCGAGGGAGCGGCAAGCTCCTCGAACGGGGGCACGGTCGTCAACGGGGCGGCAGTCAAGGCCCGAGCAGGCGGTGGATTTACAGGGCCACGGCCTTGTCGATCACGACAGCGTCGAATGGCACGTCATCGTGGTAGCCCTTGCGCGTTGTGCGCACGGCCTTGATGGCGTCCACCACGTCCTGGCCCTTCACAACTTTGCCGAACACGGCATAGCCCCAGCCTTGTGCGGTGGGCGAGGTGTGGTTCAGGAAGCCGTTGTCCACCGTGTTGATGAAGAACTGGGCCGTGGCGCTGTGGGGGTCGCCGGTGCGGGCCATGGCCAGGGTGTACTTGTCGTTCTTCAGGCCGTTCTTGGCTTCGTTCTCGATGGGGGCCTGGGTTTCCTTTTGCTTCATGTCGGCCGTCATGCCGCCGCCCTGGATCATGAAGTTCTTGATCACGCGGTGGAACACGGTGCCGCTGTAGAAGCCGCTGTTCACATAGCTCAGGAAGTTGGCCGTGGACTTGGGCGCATTCACGGCGTCCAGTTCGATGGTGATCACGCCCTGGGTGGCCGTTTCTGCCACGTTGATGGTGACGTGGAGTTCAACTTGTGGATTGCTCATTGCAGTGCTTTCTTCAAAAAATTCACTTCAGCACGGTGGCCGAAGTGATGGTGATGGGGGTGGTGGGCACGTTCTGGTGCGGGCCCTTGTTGCCGGTGGCCACGGCCTTGATCTTGTCCACCACGGCGGTGCCTTCCACGACCTTGCCAAACACGGCATAGCCGTGGCCGTCGGGGCTGGGGGCGTTGAGCATGGCGTTGTCCTTCACGTTGATGAAGAACTGCGAGGTGGCCGAGTCGGGGTTGCCCGTGCGGGCCATGGCGATGGTGTAGGTGTCGTTCTTGAGGCCGTTCTTGGCTTCGAGTGCGATGGGGGCCTTGGTGGGTTTTTGCTGCATGTCGGCCGTGAAGCCGCCGCCCTGGATCATGAAGCCGTCGATCACGCGGTGGAAGATCGTGCCGTCGTAGTGCTTGCTGTTCACGTAGGCCAGGAAGTTCTCGACCGTCTTGGGCGCCTTGGCGGCATCGAGCTGCACCACGATGTCACCCATCGAGGTGGCCAGCTTGACCTTGGGGGCTGCGTCTTGCGCGTGGGCGGGTGCTACTGAAAAAATAGCTGCTAGGGCAATGCTGACAAGCGCCAGGGTCGAATTTCTTCTGGAAATCATCCAATCACTCCTTCGAAAAATATCTGCCAATGTGGGCCCCGCCGCGTCCAGTACTGGCGCTTGGTCGGGCCGGTGCGGGCGCCTTCGGCGACTTCGCCGAACGTTACCACCATGGTGTCGGCCGAGTCTGTCCAGCGCAGGTAAGACTTGTCCTTGAGCTGGAGTTCCCGGCCCTTGAGCGCCCGGGTTTCGGCCTGCAGCACCTGGGCCCATTCCTCCAGCGGCTTCTTGCGGTAGCTCTGGAAGTCGGGGGCGTAAAAACTCAAGAGGCGCTTCATGTCGCCTTCGGTCTTGGCGGTGCGCCAGGCGTTGAGCACGGCCTCGAACGATTTGCGTTCGGCCGCCACGCTGTGGGGCAGTACCCATTGCAGCTGGCGTGCAATCACCACGGGCGTGGAGCGGGGCTCCACCGTGCGCAGGATGCGCTCCAGATCGGGGTTGGCCAGCACCAGGCAGCCATCGGTGGCCAGGGGCGCGCGCGCGAACTGGTCGGGAGGCGTGCCGTGCAGCCAGATGCCGCTGCCCGTCTTGCCCCGGCTCTGGTCCAGCGGGTTGGGGTAGTTGATGGGCAGGGCGCCCGCGCCGTAGAAATCCTTGAGCGTGGCGGGGTCCAGGCGGCTGGTGATGAAGTACACCCCGAGCGGTGTGCGCTGGTCACCCTCCACCTCTTTTTCGATGCCGAGCTTGCCCACCGACGCGTAGTAGTCGGCCACCAGCTGCAGGCCCTTGGGGGTGTTCTCGAACAGGTACAGGCGCGAGCGCGAGGCGTCCACCGCAATAGCGTGGCGCGAGCGGGGCGACAGCTCCAGGAACTGGGCCGGGACGCTGTTCTCCGGCGGGCGGCTGCGTTGTGCGTCCACTCGCTGGCGCGATTCGGTGCGCAGCTCGGTGAGGGTAGCGGCGGCCTGGAGGCTGCGGGCCGAGTCGGGTTCGGGAGCCACATCACCCAGGTGGCGGATGGGGCGCGTACGCGACATGAGCAGATCGCCCACGGCGAGCTGGGCCAGCTGGAAGTTGGGGTAGTCGCGCGCCAGGCTTTCGGCCTGCACCAGGGCCTCGCGGCCCCGGCCTTCGGCCACGAGCTTGTACACCGCCATCAGGCGGGCTTCGGCCTGGCCGTCGCGGAGGGCTTCGGCGGAGACAGGCTGTGGTGCAGAGGCAGTTGCGCGCCGCTTCTTCTTTTCCTTGTCGCCCTGGGACATCGCGGGGGCGGCCAGCAGCAGGCCCGCCAGGCACAGGGCGGCGGTGGCCACCAGGCGGCCTGGTGCGGACAAAGGCACGGACATGCGCGGCATCAGGGTCGGGTCAGGGCAAAAAAAAAGCCCGCGCAAGAGGCGCAGGCGCCGCGCCGGGGTTCACGGTCAACCGCCTGTGGATTCGCGAACAATGGCCCAGCGGCCGTTGCTGTTCACCAGATCCAGGGTCTTGCGGCTGGTAACGTTGAGTGCGTCGGCGCTGTAGGCCTGGCGAAAGCGGGCCGTGGCCTTGTCACCCTGGACCGACACGGCGATGTCGGACAGCTTCACGCTGATCTTGGACTTGCCGACGATGCGGGCTTCGCGCTCTTTCTCCCAGGCGGAGCGGTTCTGGTTGCCCGGTGGGTCAAAAGACTTGTCATAGGCGCCCAGATAGGCCTTCATGTCCTTGGCGGCCCAGGCGGCGGCCCAGGCCTGCACGGCGGCTGTCACGGCCTGGGTAGATGCGTCGCTGGCGGCCACAGGGGCCGGGGCGGGCGCTGCAGCCGCCGGGGTAGCGGCGGGCGCAGGGGCTGCCGCTGCTGCCGGGGCCGGG
>NZ_JBWKZU010000052.1:0-35189 GCF_059424825.1 Acidovorax sp. GW101-11A03
TGCCGTTGAGCCGCAGCGCCTTCAGTTGGGCCTGTACATCGATGGAGGTCTCACGCATGGCCCACCTCCTGCCCGTCTAGATGATCCTGGTGGGTGGGGCGCAGCCGGTCATAACGCGCGGTATCGGCCTTGGGCGCCTGGGTGAGTTGCAAGGACGTCTGCGCTTGCGCCGGCGTGGCCGGGTTGTTCAAGCGGGCCAGCACGTTGCGCACGTGTTCCACGCTAATGCTGCCGCTGGGGGTCCTGCCTTCGAGTACCAGCTCGATGGCCACCAGCACCGCTTCCAGCCCGGCCTGCGGCACCACGGCCAGCACCTGTGCCATGACCCGGTCTCCTCCAGGGTGCCTGAGCAGCGACTGGCGCAAACGCAGCAACGGCGCCGGCAGGTCCAGGAACGGCGTGCCGTTGCGCAAGGCGCCCGGTTTGCGCTGCACCAGGTCGATGTAGTGCTGCCAATCGTAGCTGGTCTGGCCGCTGCCCGGCAGCCGGGCGTGACTCGCGACGACGGCGTCCGCGGCCGCCACATCGATTCGCTCGGGATAGACGCGGGTGCTGACGATGTGGCCGGCCCACTCGCATGGCACAGAATAACGGTTGCGCGCGGCAGCCACCAGGCAGGTGCTGCTGACCCGGGCCAACCGTTCGACGTAGCCGTCGAAGGGGGCCGGCATGGCCATGAGGTGAGGCTTCTCCAGCTCCCACATCTCGGCCACGGTGAACTGCCGATGGATCGGGTGCGTGGTGTCGCTCCACACCGAACGACATCGCTCGCTCAGCCAGGCATTGAGTTCGATGAACGAGCCGAAGCGACGGGTCGCGGCTTCGATCCAGATGCGCCTGCGGCTGTCTTGCACGTTCTTCTCGACTACACCCTTCTCCCAGCCGGAGGCGACGTTGCAGAAGTCGGGGTCGAACAGGTAGTGACTGCACATGGCTGCGAAGCGCGCGTTGACCGTGCGCTGCTTGCCGCGCTGCACCTTGTCCACGGCGGTGCGCATGTTGTCGTAGATGCCGCGCCGGGTGACACCGCCAAGCGCCTGGAACGAGCGGGTGTGCGCGTCGAACAGCATCTCATGGCCCTGGCTGGGGTAGGCCGCCAGCCAGAAGGCCCGGCTGGCGCACAGCTTCAGGTGCGCCACTTGCACGTTGTAGAACACGCCGCCGACGAGCATGGCTTCGACGCTCCAGTCGAACTGAAAGGCCTCGCCCAGCTCGAAGCTCATCGGAACGAACGCCTTGGCTGGACTGGCTGCGGACTCCACCCGCCAGCGCCGGATGTAGTCGGTGACGGCGCTGTAGCCGCCGCGATAGCCCTGGGCCTGTATCTGAGCAAACAAAGCTCGGCCGCTGCGCCGTCCCTGCTTGGGGCGATGGCTGTCGGTCGTGAGCGCCTGGTGCAGGGCCGGCTCGAACGCCGTGAGCTTGCCATCGAGCTTCACCCGCTCGTACTTCGGCACAACATCGCCGGGCGCCTTGAGCCACTTCTTGACCGTATTGCGCGACAGGCCCGTGCGCTTTGCGATCTCGCTGAGAGAGAGTTGGTCGCGCAGCCTCATGCGCCTGACCTTGCCAATCATGTCCATGGTGATCACCTTGAATCCCCTGCTGAAATTCTCAGCAGGTCAGTGGAACACCCTGGTCAATATTGAATTGGCACTTTGCGGTTTAGCTGGTCAAGATTGCATCGGCACCAACACCTGAAGGCAATGATGCGCTGAAGGCACTCACCATTGGCCCGCTGTACACGGGTGCAAAGCCCCCGTCCACTGTACGGAAGTTGGTGGTCTGTCCTTGATACAAGCGAGCGGCCAACCACATGACAGATCCCTCATATGTGTACGCCCGCATATCAAACTTCATATTCTGTCCGGCACCATCCGCGTTGACCTTGCGCTCACCTGAGGGTCGGCAGGGATTCATGTAAAAAACCGCAGAAACACACCTAACCCTTTGATTTTATTGAATTATTGTGGCATCGGAATTCAACGGACCGATCTTGCGCCGGAAGTCCAGTGTGTAGTCCCCAAACCGATTGATGTGTGCCGTGCGAAACGGCGCCAGGCCGGCCAAGATCTCCTGCGTGATCTCGGTGCCCTCATCGCGGAGTTCCTGCAAAACCCGTGTCATGCCCACCACGTTATGCAGAATGATCATGTTGGCCACAAGATGGTTGTACTTGATCACCTTGCGCTGCTCGTGCCGGATGTTCTCCGCAATGATCCCCTCTCCCCCAAAGAATGACCACCCGGCAAAGCCGTTAAATTGCTCGCTCTTGTTGGTTTCGGCATGGATCACCTTGCGAAGCCCGACATCGCCGATGTAGCTCAACAGGAACATGGTGCGGATCACCTTGCCCAGTTCCACAAAGGCGAAGTACAGCTTGTTTTTGCGGCTGTAAGTGCCCAGCCGACGCAAGATGGTCGATGGAGTGATTTTCCCGGTCTTGATGGAAACCGCTACCCGCAACATCGCAGGAAAATGCATTTCAATGAGCTTCCAATCGATCACGTCGCTGAACAACGCATTGATGTTGGGATACATGTTGCCCGGTACCGGACGATGGAACTTGAGATCCTGGATTCCCCGAATACGCGGCATAAGCTTGATGCCCAGGAGGTGGGAGAGCGCGAAGATGGGGTAGCTCTGAGCCTGGGTATCACCGTGGATAGTGTCAGGCCGGATGTCCGATTCGTTGCTCTCCAGCCCGTCCAGGATGTGGAGGCCTTCATAGGTGCCACAGGAAATGAAATGGCTGAACAGAGCGATGAACTTGTCAGACACGTGGTAGTAGCCGATGCCGCCGTACCCGCCATAGCGGATATGGTGCTCTGACAGCAGGTTTTGTTCGTATAGGTTCCACTTGGTACCGTCGGCTGAAACGTGTTTTCCCGTCCCCCAGTAACCTGGCAGTTCAAACTTGTTGTAGGCGTTAATCACCTTCACGATGGCTTTGTCCAGCAGATCCTCGCTCACGTATTTCAGATTCAGCCAGGAGATCTGGCGTCGGCTCAGCCCTTTGATGGACTTGGCGGTCTGACCCGGCCCCAGATTGCAGCCATAGCAGAACAGTGTCGTGATGACCCGCATGCGAAGATCCCCAAGGCGGCTGTCCGTCCCGGCCAAGGGCCGGAACAGCTTGTGCAGGTCCAGCCAGCGCTCGGTATCGATCATGACATCCACGATACTGACCGCTTCCATCCGTTCAGAGATCAAGGCATCGATGCGAGCTGCCGCAGGGGCGATTTCTGAGCGTGCCGGCTTGCGCAAGATGAGGCGGCCATCAACTATCTCGGCATGGGCGTTTTCTGGAAAAGCAGCATCAACGTCCCTGGCCCGCTGAGCCATGGCTGATTTGAGCTGATCCACAAAAGTGCTGGGGTCCGTCTCGATTCCGGTGACCCGGCCGTAGTCGCCGACCTCTTTTTCAAAAGTTTTGTCATCGACCAACTGCTCGCGGTAGTCGTCATACCGCTCGCCGTATTTGATGAAGAGATCGCCCGACTTCAGATCGTCCTTGACGGCATGCAGCACCGCCAGCTCAAAATACCTCCGGTGGACCGTCAGCGCAGGGCCTTTGCCCGATGGCTTGACCAGCACCAGCTTTCGCCACTGTGCCGACATCCAGCGAAAGTCGTTGTCTTCAGCCAAACCCAGCATGTCCAGTGGCACGACATCGTTGCGGTTGTCACGCAGCTTGTAGAGCGCCTCAATCAACCGCTCCATTACCAGATCTTCACTGCTTGCTGCCGGAGAGGCGATGCTGATGCAATTGATCAGCTGGGCCCGAACCATCTTGTAAGGCTGCAGCAGGAAAGGAAAGTGATTTCGTCCGGCGTACGCCAGGTGCTGTTCGCATTCGTTGAGCAGTTCGTCCACATCGGCCACCAGCGTGGTACCAATGGCATCCACGCGCTGAGAGTCCGTCCCTTCCAGTTGATAGGCCCCCAGGATGTCTTTGAGCTGCCCCACCAGCATGTCGGTTTTCTGGACCCGTTCCTGCTGGAAAGACAGCAGCTTTTGCCGGGCATTGTTTTCCAGGTTCTGCATGAGGCGAATGAACAGGTCTGCGGCATCATCCAGGGATTGGGCGTGCTGCGCCCGGATGAAGATGACCGCCAGGGCGTAGCGCTTTTGCGGCTTGAGTTCGGCCATTTCTCCCGCATTGAGCGCGCGCGCCAGGTGCCTAAACTGCTTGAGTTTTGGCACAGGCACATCGGGTTTGGGGAGCTGCTCCACCATGTGCTGCAGGCGACGGATGTGCTGGATGTACGTTCGCGTCTCCTTGTTTGTTGGCCGTTTGGGCTCACGCTTGAGCGTCTGCCATGCGGAAACGGACTCTCCCGGTGCTGTTTTGAGCAGTCCGTCGATCAGGGCGCGGGTCTGTGCGGTCAGTTGACTAGTAATGGCTGAAAAGTACCGGCTGTTGCTCTTTTCCCGTGCCCGAAACGCCATGCGGTCCAGTGTTGAGAAGGCGGGCAACTCGTAGCGGTGGTGGACCAGCTCCTCCAGCATCACGTTGATGATGTCGGCCACCGCCTGTTTGGTTTCAGCTGCCGCGTCGGCCACCGCAACCAGCCATGCCTGGCCTTCTGGGCCGAGCGGTTTGACGTTCAGATACTGACGCAAAGCCGCGAAAACGCCCGCGCGCGAACCAGAGACCTCAAAGCGCTTGAGATCCGCCAGCGTAGGCGGCTTGGCCAGTCCTGCCGTCTGGGCAATACGGTCTCTGATGGCCTGGGGCACATCAGCGAGTGGAATGAAATAACCCAGCCGCTGAAAAACCTTCAGGTGGATCAACGCAGCGACGCGGGGCGAGGCACGCTTGCCAATACTGGCAGCCAAGCGTTTTTCTTCCTCGGTGGGCGTATAAAGCTCATCCAGCTCACGGGGCGTTGGATCGGGGTTCAGGCTGGGGTACGCCGTCTCGTTCGGTGTGGTCATCTGCGGGCACGACTCCCTTTGGCGCTACCCCGTCTGGCCACCGGTGTTCCCATCACTTCAATCCCAGTGCGAATTGGTGGCAAGCTCGTGAAACGACGCCTCCAGCAGGCACTGGTTGTCCTCGGCAATGCGGTACATGTCGTCCAGCAACGCGGCCATCATCTCGTCCAGCGCGTCGCGGGACTGGTATGGAATCGCCAGTTCATAGAGTGTGCCCTCAGTGTTCAGGCGCTGCATGGCAAAACGCTCGAAACAGGTCTGCTCAATCAGCCGATGCCCCCTGGCCAGGCCACGCGACTGCTTGCTGAAGCGTGCTAGCGTCATCGTGACGCGCACGATCGCGATGGATGCCTCCTCTGCGGCCGCCAAATGCAGAGTTTGAGCGCTTTCGGGCGCTGGCTGTGCTGGCGGTACTGGTGTCCAATCTGCGGGGGCCAGCGCGGTCAGCCCCTGTTCGAAGCGCGCTTGCAGGCCTGAGGATGGTGCATCCAAATAGCGCATCGCCGATTTGACATCCTTCCAGCCGACATACTCCATCAACTCCTTGATATCCCAGCCGCTGGCGCGTGCCCAGCCCGCAAATCCACGGCGCATGGAGTGGCTGCTGTACTCTGCTGGTGAATCAACGCCTGCCTGGGCAAGGAGACTGCGCAGCAAGGGAATCAGGCTATTGGGTTGCAGACTTTCCTCGGAAATATGACCCCAACGATCAATCTTCCGGAAGACCGGGCCCTCGCTCAACCCAGCCAGGTCCACCCAGGCGTTGAAGGCTGTCACAGGACATAGACGCGACAACGCGGGACATTTGAAGACCCTGCCCTGCAGTTGCCTGTCGCCCTTGCTGCGGCCCAGGTAGCAGGTCATGCCTTCACCGCGAGTCACCTCGGTGTTTTCGACGCGCAGATTGACCAGTTCGTCGGAGCGAAACCCGCGCCAGAAACCCAACAGCATCAGGCTGCGATCGCGTGTGTGGCGAAGCAAGCTTGGGTGGTCGCCCATCCTGCGGGCGTTGGTGATGGCGGTATCGAGCCACTGATCAACCTGCTGGAGCACCGCCAGTTCCAACGGGCGTGCGCGCTTTTCTGGCACGGCGTGGACGGAACGAATGCCTTTGAGAACTTGGCGTACCAGCGGCGATTTGGTGGGATCGGGGAATCCCTGGTCGGCATGCCAGCGGGACAACGCTGCCAGCCGTTGGCGCAGCGTGTTGATGGCAAGCGTCTCAGCGTGGTCGGCCAGGTAGCGCGCAATGGTGTCGGAGGTGGCGGGCAACAGCCCCTTCCACTCCACCTCAAAATGGCGGACGGCCGAAGCGTAGCTGCGTCGGGTGTTGTGACGCTCGGCTGCTTCGATGTATTGGTCAAGGCGGTTCATGTCGAGGTGACTCTGATCATACGAAGGCCATCACTTGAGCGCCAGGACCACATCTTGGGAACACCCAGACTGGGACGTCGGTACGATGTCACACACGCATCACAGCCATCTTGACGGCTGCGAACCACGACCATGGAAAACACCGCCCCCCCGATAAGGAAAAGGGCCAACGCCCATAGACGCCAGCCCTTTTCGAGAACGCTAACTGCTAGCTATCAATCGCAGCAGCCCAACATTTCCAGGCAGCACTCAGCGAGTTCTGAGCAGCAATCGGTTTGGGCCATGGCCACGCCTGCAATCGACAGCAAGAGAGCGGCCACACTGAACTTCAAAAATTTGTTCTGCATAGGAATGTTCCTGTTTAGGTTGGATGGAAATTGAGAAATCAACCCACCCCTAGTCAGGAGGTCGCCACACCGATGCTCGCCAAGAGGCCCAGTCCTTCACAGAGCCGCCGGGCATGCGTGTGGACTGAGGTGAATCCGACCTGCGGGACAGCGTGGAGGCCATCAGGTGCAAGCCGCAGGGCTGGCAGCCTGGGACGGCGCACCCGTCCATATCACCGCATTCGGTAATACAGCAATGCCCATAAGAAGAGACACTTGCCGACACCGTCTGGGTCAGGAAAACGCTACCCAGCAATATCAGGCAAATGACAAGGATTTTTCGCACGACGGAACTGTACCGCAGGAGCCAACCGGCCACGAGAGACCCTCTGAAGTCCCAAATCTAGGCAAGCAGCGAAGCGAATTCCCCAGTCATTCGCGACGGCGCAATGCTGACGATCTCTGGCTCCACGACTTGATGCGTCACAAACGGGTCTTCTTCCACCAAGGCTATCACCTCGGCCTTGCTGAGCTTGACTGCCAGCAGCGCACCGCCTTGCGCATTCTCCAGAGACCCGGCAAGCAAGAACACCCCATCGCTGATACCCTTTTCAATCCACTCCTTGTGTCCGGCCATCCACTGCGCGGCTTGAGAACGATTGGGTCCGAACTTGAGCAAGACAATGTGCATGAGAACTCTCTCCTATGGGTAACGATTTCAGAGTTGGAATCCGGATCTACTTTTGTGCGCCTTGACTGGCTGCATCCAGCACCCAGGCCTCGATCTGTTTGACCTCATGGCGAATGAAGGTCTCGTCATGGAAGGCGTTGGCCAAGGAAGCAATGCCTTGGCTTCGCGCCAACAGGTGCATCGCCAGAACATCGGCATCCTTGACGCGGCCCAGTTCGACAAACTGCTGCGCCAGCCAGCGTCTGAACTGACCAAAGATCATTCCCGCCTCGCCTTGTGAGGGATGTTCGAGCTTTGCCAGTTCGGCGCACAGCGTTCCTACTGGGCAACCGAAGCGCTGAATGTCCTTGCGGTTGTCGATCAGCATCTGCGCAAAGCACTTCAGCCTCTCGATGGGCGTACGCCCCTTGAGCGCCCAGGCGTCCAGCATCCCCTGCGTCTTGGCGGCTCTGTGAGCAATGACTTCTTTGAGGATGTCGTCCTTGGTTTTGAAGTGGTAGTAGAAGTTGCCGCGCGAGATACCCACTGCATCGGCGATGTCCGCGAACGATGTGTTCTCAAAGCCGCGTTGATAAAACAGGAGATCAGCTTTCTCGACGATCTCCTGCCGCGTGCTGGGTTTGGGGTCGGTGGATTTCATGCTGCCGCCATTGTTGAAGGCGATTGCTCAGTGGCCGTTGGATAGTCCGTGTATCCACACTCGTCTCCCCCATAGAACGTGGCCGGATCGGAGGACGCGAGAGGCAGATCTCGACGCAGCCGTGTGACCAAGTCCGGATTTGCAATGAACGGCTTACCGAAGGCGATCAAGTCGGCAGAGCCTTGCTCGATGGCTGCCATGGCTCGGGCTCTGTCGTAACCGTTGTTGGCAATGTAGGTGCCGCCAAAGCGGCGCCGTAGTTCGCGATAGTCCACCGCCGGGACAGTGGCCGACATATCCCCCTCCAGCACATGTAGATATGCCAGGTGTAGTTTGGAAAGCTCTTGGGCGTAGTACCCAAAATGCGCTGCCGGGTCGCTGTCGCGCATGTCGTTGAAACGGTTTTCCGGACTGAATCGCACACCGATACGTCCCTTCGGCCAGATCTCGCTGACGGCGGCCACGATCTCCAGCAGAAACGTCAACCGCTTTGCGGGTGATCCTCCATATCGGTCGCCTCGTTGATTGCTTCCATCCCGAAGGAACTGATCAATCAGGTATCCATTCGCTGCGTGGATCTCGACACCGTCAAAGCCTGCGGCTTTTGCCACTGCGGCGGCCCTCTTGAACTGGTCCACCACTTGAGGGATCTCTGCGGTGGTCAGCTCTCTTGGCGTCAAGAACGGCTGCATTCCACCGTATGTGACTGCCAAGCCTTCGGGCTTGATCGCTGAAGGGGCGACGGGCATCTCTTCGTTCACCTGAAGACTGGGGTGTGAGATACGACCGCAGTGCTGTAGCTGGGCAAAGATGTGCCCACCTTTGGCATGGACCGCGTCAGTGACCTTCCGCCATCCCTGCGCCTGTTCCTCCGTGTAGATCCCGGGCGTTCCGGGATATCCAACCCCCTGAGCCGACACGGGAGCAGATTCGGAGATCACAAGCCCGGCGTCACCACGCTGTCCGTAGTGGATCGCCATGAGAGGGGCCGGTACGCCCTCTGGTGCTGCACGGTTGCGCGTCATCGGCGCCATGACGATCCGGTTGCCGAGCAACATGTCGCTCAGCATGAAGGGGGCAAAAAGCTCATGCATGCAAGACTCCACAAATTTAGGTCATTCGTCCTAATATCGTAGGACGAATGACCTAATCGTGTCAACATGCGCATGGATGTTCGATCAGTTCAAGTCGGTAACCATCAGGGTCTGCAACGAATGCAATGTTCTCTGGAGCCTGGCGTTGCGGGCTTGAATGCGTCATGGGACCGGGCGCGCGGACGATCCGTACATTGGCCTCGGCCACCGACCGAATTAGAAGATCGTCAATCCAGCAAACTGACAGCTGGTCTTGCGCCAACTTCCCACCGGGACAGTCGTCACACAAAAAAATTCGTGTCGATGTCGAAATCCGGGTAGTCGGTGGCGTCTTAGGGCGCCATCCACCGCTGAAAGGAGTTTCCATGGCATCTAAAGTTGTCGCGATCTACGCGCTGCCCCTGGCTCTTCTGAGCCTGATTCTCGGGGTCCGTGTCACCCTGATACACACCAGTTTCAAGGCGTCTGTCGGCGACGCGGGACACCCAGCACTGCACAAATGCAACCGCCAACACGGCAATTTGGTCGAACGGACGCCTTGGGTCGTTCTGCCGATGGCGCTGGCCAAGGTCAACGGCGCGGGCACTCCCTGGCTGCAGGCCGGTCGGTTGATCCACCCGGTGTAAATCAAGGTGGGCAATGCCGCCTGCCCCGCGCGCTTCATCGGCAACACGGCCAGCACTGCTGGCAGTGCTCATGGTGATGGGCTGCCTGCTCTGCACCTTGTTCGGTGGGTGAAGAGGCCCTTCCTCAAACCGCTTTTAATCTTCCCTAACATCCATTGGAGAATTCACCATGCAATACATGTTCTTGCTCTACAGCACCCCAGAGTCCGAACCTACCTACGGCACGCCCGAATTCCAGACCATGATGGCCGACTTCGCTGCCTTCAGCGAGAAGGCCAAGGCAGATGGCGTTCTGCGTGGCGGAGAGGGCTTGCAAGGCATTGAGACTGCCACCTCCCTCAAAGTGCGCGGCGGTAAGGTCGAAACCATGGACGGCCCGTTTGCCGAAACCCGCGAGCACCTGGGCGGCTACTACGTGCTCGATCTGCCAGACCTGGACACCGCACTGCGTTACGCGGCGCAGATCCCGGTTGCAACCTTCGGCACCGTTGAGGTGCGCCCCTTGTTGAACTACGACCCGGCCAACACTTAATCTGCGTCCATAGCATGACCGCCCCCGCTCAAGCCATCGCGGCTCTCCAGGCGCTGGAGACCGTCTTGCGCCACGACAGGGGGCGACTGATGGCCGCGCTGACGCATCGGCTCGGCTCGCTCCAGCGCGCCGAAGACGCGTTGCAAGAAGCCAGTCTGTCAGCTTTGAGTCACTGGGCACGCGATGGCCTGCCACAGTCACCTCAGGGTTGGCTGATCAAAGTGGCCTTCCGCAAAGCGCTCGACCAGATTCGCGCTGAGGGCCGTGACGGTGAGCGCGAAGCGGCTGTGCAACTTGTCAACGAATTGCTCGGGCAAGAAGATCCAGAGCCCATTCCTGACGAACGACTTCGCTTGATCTTCACTTGCTGTCACCCTGCACTGGAGACCAAATCGCGGGTGGCGCTGACTCTGCGAACCGTTTGCGGCCTGAACACTGGCGAAATCGCCCGTCTGTTTCTCGATAGCGAAACCACCATGGGCCAGCGGCTGAGCCGCGCCAAAACCAAGATCGCCGGTTCAGGTATCGCCTATGCCGTGCCGCCACCCGAGCAATGGGATGACCGGTTGCAGGCAGTCCTGACCACCATCTACCTGATCTTCACCACAGGCTACACCGCTGCACCTGACGAAGCGCGCGATCTTTGCGGCGAGGCACTGTTTCTGGCGCGATTGCTCGATACTTTGTGTCCTGAACAGCCGGAGATAGAAGGGGCACTCGCCCTGATGCTGCTGACCGATGCCCGCCGGGCGGCGCGGGTCAGCACCTGCGGCGCGACGGTGCCGCCCGCCGAACAGGATCGCCGACTCTGGCATCGCGAAGTGGAAGCAGAGGGGCGGCAAAGGTTGGAGACGGCACTGCGGCGCAAGAGGGCCGGACCGTTCCAGATCAAAGCGGCGATCAGCGCTTGCCAGATGGCAGAACCCGCGCCGGACTGGCCTCAGATTCTTCATCTGTACACGGCGCTGCTCCCTCTCGAGCCGACACCGGTGGTACGTATCAACCACGCAGTCGCAATGGCCGAGAACGGCCTGGTGGCTGCCGCGTTGGCCACACTGAACGAGCTGCATGACGCACTCGCAGACTTCCAGCCTTTTCATGCCGCACGTGCTGCCGTGCTCGTCATGGCGGGCCAGACCGACGCAGCCCGGCGAGCGTACGACCAGGCCATCGCTTTGGCGACCCACGAAAGCGATCGACGGTTTCTGGCGGCACGGGCTGGCCGCCTGTGAGAAAGCCAGCCGGAGATGCCTAATCAGGCGGGGAGCCGCGCCGGAGGAAGGACCAGCTAGTTGCGGTCAATCAACACGCAGTCGTTGCATGACTGCTGCGATTGAGAGCAGTCATTTCGAGCTTTTCCTGTACGACACACAGCGTTCCCGCATGGCAACCGAAGCGCTGAATGTATTTGCGGCTGCATTTGCGGAGGGGGGAGACAGAGCGCCGAATCATTGGCGGTGAGCGACCTGAAAGTTCTGCAACTTCAAGGCAGAGGCTAACAGCGCTCGTATTCTTCCAGGGCAAGCAGGAGACTGGTCCGATGCTCGTTCGCTACTACTCGCCAAGGCAGTCCAGAAATTGCGCCTTCCAGTGCATAAAGCATGTTCAAAGTTACGTTCGCGTTGGCGCTTTTGACTTTTACATAGGCCGCCACAGCACCCATCTGCTGCAACTGGGCAAGTGTCGTCAAGCCCGCACGAGCTAGCGCATCGGCCGACTTTGGCCCGATGTTCGGAGCATTTCGAAGGGAAATCGAATCAGGCATTGGAGGAACCGAAAAGTTGCATCACGAAGAGGCTTCTAGCCAGCACGGACGAAAGAGTCGGCCCGCTTCATGAGTTGTTTCGCGCAATCCTTCGAAAATAGGACAAATATGCATCAGATTGCGCAGGCCAGTTCGCGAGAAAAGTCTCCATCCACCGGTCCTGGTCATACGCGACCGGGATAGCGTCGATGTGCGCATCGGCAAAGGAAGCTCCATAGGCTACCGAAAACGGGGCTGGAGTCAAACCGATGCGGGTGATCAGACCGGGGAATTTTCCACCGAGATTCGGCATTCCAGCGGCACCGTTGTTGATGACAACCGCCTGCTGCGCCCCTCGTGCCACGGATTTGAGCACCGGTTCACAGGTGTGGGTAGACGAAAAAACGTCAACCTGCGCGCTATCAAAGGCGCTTCGCAGCCACGATTCGTTGTGCGACTGGTCGATTTCATCAACACCAAATTTCCAACCGGCAAGCGAGTCGGCGTCTCCATGCACGACGCCCACGCGGCAACGGCCAATCTCAAAGCGGGCAAACATGGGTAGTGCGGTGAGATGCTGCGTCAGATCTGCATTTCGCCGCGCAGTGGCCTTGAGCCTAGCGTGAATGCGATTGGAGCGTTCAACCACAGCGGCGTCCACCTGTTCGGGGTACGCGCAGCCGCAACCGGCGTCGTCACCATCTGACGACAGTTCAGCCTCCACATTCCCCAAGATGGCCTGGTGGCGAAGAACGCGTTGATTGATGGCACGAAACCCTTCGTCATCCACATTGAACCAGTTGAAGTCCCCGTTGAAGCACAGCGTGACGGGGCCCGCTTCACTGGAGGCCATCTGTTCAATCATCTCCAGCGCGGGCAGATTGCCGTAAAGCCCGCCAATGACATACAGAGTTTCTGTCGAACGCGACGGTGCTTTGGCGATGGCTTGCGCGCCATAGCGGTACCGTAGAGGACATGTGCGACCGGCAGTTTCAGCGTCATCTTTCGTCATTGGAGAGTCCGGTTTTCGTTGTGCAGTGGGAAAAAAGGCAGGTCAGCCTGCCAGTGGGCAGGTGGTTCGCTCGCCTGAGGTCTGTACAGGGCGACGAGCTGCCTGTCGCCCACCTCTTGCGTTGGCAAATCAAAGGCCACGCGGCCCTGGCGAAGTCCGATCACCCGGTCGGCGAGGACCGGCAACAACGCGGGGTTGTGCACCACGGTTAACAGCGTCGCCCCTGAAGCGGCACCCACCAGCAAGCGGCATATTTCGGCCGCAGCGGTCGGGTCTAACGCGGCGGTGGGTTCGTCGGCCAGGATCAGACGCGGGCCCTGCATGAGCATGCGGGCCACGCCCACCTTCTGTCTCTCTCCGCCCGAAAGCTGGTCTGCCCGCGCAGTGGCGCGGGCGAGCATCCCCACTTGCTGTAGCGCAGCCTCGGCGCGCTGGATTTCTGCTGCAGGAAAGAACCTCGTCCAACTGCGCAAGCCAGTCACCCGACCGAGGGCTCCGATCAGAACGTTGTCAAGCGCAGACAGGCGTCCCACCAGGTGCAGACCCTGCAGGACTTGGCCTATTTCCTGTCGCATCAGTCGCAGCTGTTTTGCATCGAGAGAGGCGCCCAGCGAACGTCCAAGCACCTGAACCTCACCATGTACTGGTCGCATGAAGCCCGTCAACAGCTTGAACAACGTGGACTTGCCCGCACCGTTGTGGCCGATGACGGCCACCCGTTCGCCCTGCGCCACCGTCAGAGTGGGTATGTCGAGGATGGTTTGCCCGCCGATCTGACAGCAGACGTCCTTGAGCAAAATGCTGGGTCCGGTCATGACAATGCTCGGCGGATGCGCCGACTCATGGCGTCGAAAGAGCCCACCAGGACGATAACCACCAGCAGTACGGTGGCCAAGCGGCCCCACTGGAACAGCGAGGTGGCTTCGGAAATCAGCAGACCCAGCCCGCCAGCGCCAATGATGCCCAAGATGGTGGAGTCGCGGATGTTGAATTCCCAGATATAGAGATGGCTGGAGACAAATTGCGGTAGCACGGACGGCCACACGGCATTGAAAAACACCTGTGTGCGGCTGGCCCCGACGCTTTGCACTGCATGGATCGCTGCCATGTCCAGCGACTCGATGGCCTCGGCAAAAAGCTTGCCGTAGGTGCCCATCGAATGTAGGCCGATGGCCAAGATACCTGCCGTTGGTCCTAGGCCCACGATGCCCACCAGCACCAGACCGAACACCAAGGTGTGGATAGACCGCATCGCATCCAGCACAGCCTTGGCCGCCCACGCCAGAGGACGGGGTGCGGCCAGATTGCGAGCCGTCAGTACGGCCAGCGGCAGCGCCAGTAGCGCGCCCAGCAGTGAGCCCAGCGTGGCAATGCGAACCGTTGTCCAGGTCGCACGGGCCAGACCTGCCAGGTAGTCGGCTTCCACTTGCTGCCGGTTCTCGACCCGCAGCACAGTGCCGTCATCGCTGCGGTATTCCAGCCTTGCCTCACCGAACCAGACGTCCAGGAAACTGGGATGAGCGAATTCGGACATCGTCTTGGCCAAGTTCTGCAGCGGACTGCGACCTAACGACAGGTCGCCCTCAGCGCCCAGGGACCACAGACAGGCCAGAACCAGCAGACCGTAGCCAAGTGCCAAGCCCAGAAAGCGCAGACGCCCGCTCGCTCTGGCAGTACCGAAAGAACGCAGGGCGCGGGCCATTACGACGCTCACTTCGCTCGCAGATTCCCAGTGGCCAGTCCGGCATCACGGATTGGCTTGTAGAACGTGTTGTCTCGCGTCACAAAGCCCGTGTAGTGTGAGGGCAATAGCTTGGGATTGGAGGCCAACGCCGCACCAACCCCTGCCAGTGCCGTCTGCAAACTCGCCACGAATGCCTTGTCGGCAGCCAAATTCTTGCTTACCGCAAAGGCGTCGTTGGGCAGCGGTGCGGATTGCCAGATGATCTTGGATTGCTCAGCTTTGATCAGGCCCTGCTCAATCATGGCGTCGCGATTGCGGTTGTAGTCTGCGCCGGCGTCAAGCACCCCCTGAGTGACCTGGGTTTCGATGGCCTGGTGCTTGGTGTGAAGCACCTTGCTGAAGTACCTATCGGGGTCGATGCCTTGCGTCATAAAGTAGTGACGTGGAATCAGATAACCCGAGGTCGATCCCTTGTCACCAAAAGCGAACGTCTTGCCTTTGAGATCTGCCGGAGTGTTGATTCCGGACTTTGGGTGGGTCACCATGATGGCGAAATACTCGGGCTTGCCGTCATACAGGATGGTGGACACCACCTCCGCGCCGGCCTCGTGGTTGGCAAGAACGTACCCCCAAGGGCCCATAAGCGCCATGTCGGTCTCACCGTTGGCCAGGGACTTGGCCAGACCTTCCCAACTGTCCACCGTGCGCAGTTGTACCGGTCGCTTGAGTTGGTTCGATAGATAGTCGGCCAGCGGTTTGTACGTGGCGTCGTTCTTTTCCTTGTCTGGCTGGAACAGGCCCACCCCGAATTGGAGCGGCGCCTGTTGGGCATGCACGGCTCCGGCAAATGCCAAGGTGGCCAGGAGCGCAAGGTGACGACGGTGGAGTTTCATGGGGACGACCTCAGAGTGGTGTGAATGCCTCTTGGTCGCTTGCAAAGACAGGATTCTTACAGGTGCGTTGCCATGATTTATGGGGCTACCGCGCCCGAGAACTGACAGGGCTCGTCGGCGCGCACGAAGTGCAGTTCGGCAAACCCTGCTCGGACCTGCTCACCCGTGTTGTCCGTGTCAGATGCAACGGCCAATTGCCTTGCCTTGAACGGTAGCGGTCCGAATGCCTTTGTGGCGTCCGCCAGGACGTTGACGCGCTCGCTCACCCACTGGCCCATCTGCTCACTTCCAGAGCGCTGAACGACCATGGCTGCACGATCTGTGTAGGCGTTGAAAGCGCGGGTGCCAACGGGATGCTTGTTGTCCCAGACGTAGTTGACAGCCGCATCCGGAACCGAGGCGCCGTACAGGCTGCGCCCCAACGCCAGTTTCATGCGAAGGCCGAGGTCCAAGGCCTGCGAAGGGAGAGAAAAAGTGACATACACCCGCGCCGCATAGTCGTCGCCCGCTTTTTGGTAGATATCCGCTTTTTGCAGCGAACTCTCGGTCCGCCACAACCAGCACAGCACCGGCGTGGCCTGCAAATCGATTTCGAGTGGTCGCGCGAGGAGTGCCATGCTGGCATTGGCGATGGCTTCCACGGAAGCGCGCCCGTCCCAGCGCAACGCACGGTAGCGCGTGGCTGGCACGCGCTGGTCGAACTGGACCAGTTGCCAGGGAGCAGGCAGCGCCTCCGTATCGCTTGCAAAGTTCCCTACTGGGACGGGGGCGGCTGCTGCGCAGGTGACCAACGCAAGCAACGGCAGGAAGCCGAGAGTTGCTCCTTTATGCAAGGCGAATTGAGGTGGGCGTGTCATGGCGTGCTCCAAAGGTGCTCTGGCAGATCTTTACGAAATGAAGCGGGAAGTCGCGCCAGGTCCTGCGGCTCGTCGATGTCAGGCAAGGGGGGTAGATCGCTCAGCCGCCAGCCCAGCCGCGCAATGCGGCGCCGAGTTTCAGCAGCGACGTCAGCGGTACTCCACGGCATGTCGTCAAACAGCGTCCGATCAAAGCTTCTCAGGCCCAACAAGGTGTAGCCGCCATCTTCTGCAGGCACGAGCGATGCATGGTGGTCGTGCAAGGCCGCTGCGGCGCGCTGCAGCATGCCACTGTCAAGCGCCGGGCAGTCGGTGCCAATCAACAGCACTGAGGAGCCTTCGAGCGTCACGCGCTGGGCCGCCCTGGCCATGCGTGCCCCCAAGTCCCCTTGGCCTTGTTCCGACCATGCCAGCTGATCCGGCAATCCCAGTGCGCTCCAGTCATACTCACCCAAGGCGGGAGTCACACAGAGTTCCACGGCCCCCACCCGCGCCGCGAGTGCTGCATGGACCGCCTCAACGAGCATGCGCCGTGCAAGCTGCGCTGCGCCAGTCTCCCCTAGGGCTGAAATCAGCCGGGTCTTGCAAAAGCCGGGGATGGGTGCCTTGGCAATGATGACAATGCGCACCGGTTTCATCGGTAGGCCTTTGCGAGTTGGCTTGCGGGGACGCCCCGCCAGTAGGCCCATCGCAGGCGCCACATCAGAAAAATGGTGCGCCACAGCCCGCGCTGCTCCCAGCGGCGACCCGATGTGTGCACCCTGTCGGTCAGACAGATGGGGGGCACAAAACGACGCAAGCGGCGGGATATTTCGATGTCTTCCATGAGCGGCTGCTGGGGGAAGCCTCCCACGGCGTCAAAGGCGGCACGGGTCATGAACAGGGCTTGGTCCCCCGTCGCAATGCCAGTGATGCGCGAGCGCCGGTTCATCAGCCAGGCCACCACCTTCAGCATGGTGGGCTCGCCGTCGATGACGACATCAAACCGCCCCCAGGCCATGGCGGACTTCACCTGGCTGGTCACGAGTTGCAAGGCGGATGAGGGCAAACGGGTATCGGCGTGCAGAAACAGCAATACATTGCCGCTCGCGACGGCGGCGCCTGCATTCATTTGCAGGGCACGGCCCCGTGGCGCGCGGATCAGTCGAAACCCCAGGCATTCGATCAATGCTGAACTTCCGTCCTCACTACCTCCATCGACCAAGATCACCTCTGCGCCTTGGCGCGACAGGAGCATAAGATGGTCGCACAACCCGGGCAGATTCGCCGCTTCGTTGAGGACAGGAACAATGACTGAGAGTTTCATGGGATAGCTCTCTCCCTGTCGCTGGCCTGAGTGAATCGATAGAAGTGACCGCTATCCTTGACAGCATGCTGCTGCAAAACATGCTCGACCAGGCCAAATTGAGCGAGCCGATGCAGGACGATCATGCTGTCATGTCGGCTCAGTTGGTAGCGCCTGGACAGCCAGTCCACGGCCTCAGAACCAATCCAGCATCGGGGATAGCTTGTGCCCAGATAGGACCGATCCGCTACCGGGACGCCCTCTGTTGCGGTCAGCTCGGCGTGAATTTGCCCAAGGTGCAGGCGGTCCACGACATCTGAAACGCCCCATCGGAAGTACAAATGCGCGTTCTCGAACGCATGATCACCCGTGACATGCTCCAACAGGCCAAGCGCCCCGAGGTCTTGCCCCAATGAAACGGCTTGCACCAGGGAACAGTGAAAGGTTCTGGCAATCGTCGCGGCGGCTTCTTCGCCGATAAAGCATTGCGGATAGGTCCTGAACCTAAAAGTCCGGTCACGGACATCAATGACATCGCGCAACCTTTGCGTCAAAGTCTCAGCAGAAAGTCCCGTCAGGCGTCGCAGGCGGTCCCGAGGGTTCGACGCCTTGGTTTCGCCGACGATGGCATTCATTGTGTTGGTCATTGCCAACTGGTCAACCGGGATGCCCATGGCGTGCAACGCCTGTCCCAACGGTCCAGTAAAGTCGGTAATGCTGAACTCAGCATAGAGATCGGCGAACCCGAGTGACCGCGCCCACTGACGATCAGCCAGGCTGACATGGCCGCCTTCTAGGCGCGTCAGAACGACCCGGCCCCGGCAGTCGCCCTGAGGTATCAGCGTGTTCAATTCGAGGAGGCCGGGTCTTTCCTCGCCTGGGAGCGCAGAGATGTCGATGAAGACATAGGTATTGGTCTGCGCCACCAGATCCCGCAAAAGCGCAGTACGTGCCTGCGTATCCATCGGCATGTCCAATGGCGGGATATTGGATGCCATAAGTCCAGCGCGCAAGGCGCTTTTGCTCATCCCCTGCGGTAGATCGAGGATGACCGAAGTCGTGGGAATGCTCGCCATGACTTTCTTTCAGGTACGCCGCCACGTGTGGTACTGCTGCAGCCAGCCCAGCACTTTCTGTGGCGCGTGGGCCCGTTTCCACTCACCGGCAGCATATTTGTTGGCTTCTGAGAGCGTCGGGTAGGTGTGGATGGTGCCGAGAATCTTGTTCAGACCCAGCCCGTGCTTCATGGCCAACACGAATTCGGCCAGCAGGTCCCCTGCATGCTCTCCGACAATGGTGACCCCCAAAATGCGGTCTTTGCCTGGCACCGTCAGCACCTTCACGAAACCATGCGCTGCTCCATCCGCGATGGCACGGTCGAGGTCATCAATCCCATAGCGTGTGACCTCGTAAGCAATGCCTTTTTCCTTGGCATCTTGTTCATTCAAACCGACACGGGCCACCTCCGGGTCAACAAAGGTTGCCCAGGGGATGACCGAATAGTCCACTTTGAAGCGCTTGAACTGTCCGAACAGTGCATTGACGGCGGCATACCAAGCCTGGTGCGCAGCCGTGTGGGTGAACTGATAGGGACCCGCCACATCCCCGGCAGCGTAGATGTTGGGATAGAGCGTTTCCAGGTACTCATTGGTCACCACCGTGCGCTGCGTGGGAATGCCGAGTGCCTCCAGGCCATATCCCTGCAGACGGGCCACTCGACCCACCGCGCAGATCAAGTCATCGAACTCCACGCGCCGCTCCAGGCCCCCATGCTCGACCACGAGGTACTTGTGCACCACACCATCGCGCTCCTCTCGTTCGCATCGCAGAGCCTTGTGACTGGTGAGAACATCCACACCATCGCGGGTCAGGGAGGCGCGTGCCAGTTCAGATACCTCGGCATCTTCACGCGCCATGATGCGCGGCGCCATTTCGACTTGCGTTACTGCGGAGCCCAGACGCGCAAAGCTCTGTGAGAGTTCGCAGCCGATGGGTCCACCGCCCAGCATCACCAGGCGCGCTGGAGCGCTATTTCTTTGGGCCAACGCATCCCACAAGGTGTCGCTGGTGAGGTAACCGACCTCATCCAGCCCAGGAAGTGGCGGCACAAAGGGCTGCGCACCAGCGGCGATGACAATGCTGCGTGTCGTCAGGCGCTGCTTGCTGCCGTCAGCGGCCTCAATCTCTACCGTCCAGGGATCAATCACGCGGCCGTAGCCCTGCAACACTTCCACGCCCAATGATTCGTAGCGTTCCACGCTATCGTGTGGCGCAATGGTGCGAATCACATCGTGAACCCTGGCCATCACCTGCCGAAAGCTGAACTCAGGTACCGTGGCGCTCAATCCATACTGGTCCGCGTGGCGCATCTGAGTAGCTAACTTGGCGCTTTTAATCAGCGCTTTGCTGGGCACACATCCATAGTTCAGGCAATCGCCACCCATCTTGTGCGCTTCCACCAAAGTGACCTTGGCCTTGACGGCGGCGCCGATGTAGGCCGTCACCAATCCGGCCGCCCCTGCGCCGATGACGATGAGGTTGCGGTCGTAGTGCTTTGGCCTTGTCCAGCGCGCATAGACACGGCGGCGCTGCAGGTATCCCAGGACCATCTTGGCAACCAGCGGAAACACACCCAATAAGACCAATGACAGCGTGACCCCCGGCGAGACAATGCCAGCCAAGCTATCGATGCGCGCCAACTGCGTGCCCGCATTCACGTACACCAAAGTGCCGGCCAGCATGCCGATCTGGCTGACCCCGTAGAAGGTCAGCGAGCGGATGGGCATCAGGCCCATCAGCAGGTTGATGAGAAAGAACGGGAAGACCGGGGCCAAACGCAACGTGAAAAGGTAGAAGGCGCCATCGCGGGTCATACCGTCGTTGATGGGCTTGAGCCTGTCGCCAAAGCGCGCCTGCACCCAATCGCGCAACAGGTACCGCGCACTCCAGAACGCCACAGTTGCACCGATGGTGGAAGCAAAAGACGCAATGAGGGTGCCCCAGAACAGGCCGAATATGGCGCCAGCGGCCAGTGTCAGGATGACAGCGCCCGGCAGGGAAAGGGCCGCCACCAGCACGTACATCGCACCGAAACCCAGGCCGAACAAAACGGGGGATGTGCTTTTCCATGCGGCAAATTGATCGAGACCCGATTTAAGCCCTTCGAGCGACAGCCACTTCGGACCACCGGCTGCGAAAAATGCCCACACCAGCACCACGACCAGCGCCACGAGCGCAAGGCGTTTGGCGGCCCGCATCACTGCTCCGCCTTGAGTGCACCACCGCAACTGCTGCCCTGTCCGGCCGTACAGCCGTAGCAATGGTCAGCGGTGCGCACCGGCCGACCTATCGGGTCTTGCTCCAGCAGATTTCGCAGGTGTGGCTTAGCAGCCATTCGCAGCGGGCCCTCTGCAGGCAGCGGAAGGCCGAGTTGCTGATTGAAGTCACAATCGTAGAGGTAGCCCTGCCAGTCCACGCTGACCAGGTTGCGGCACATGACGGCTGCGTGATTGGGCTGGCTGAAGTTCTCGCGCAGCAGTTGCATGTAGCCGTTGAACTGGCCTTTGGAGATCAGCATGGACCCAAAGCGCTGGATAGGCATGTTGGTAATGACAAAAAGTTCGTCGAACTCAATGCCAAAGTGCTCCCACAATTCCCGCTTGTAGTCCGCCTGCAGCTTGCGCTGCTCCGGCGGCAGCGAGGGACCCTGCGGGTTGTAGACCAAGCTGAGCTTGAGCCCTGAGCCGGGCTTGCCGTATCCCAGGGCATTGAGCTGCTGCAAGGCAGCGATGCTCTTGTCGAACACGCCCTTGCCGCGTTGCTTGTCCACGTTCTCCAGCGAGTAGCAAGGCATAGATGCCACGACTTCGACTTTTTGGTCGGCCAGGAACTGCGCCAGATCTTCCTGACCCGGTTCGAACAGGATGGTCAGATTGCAGCGGTCCATGACATGCACGCCCAGAGCCCGCGCCTGGCGTACCAGCACACGAAACTCTTCATGCAGCTCGGGGGCGCCGCCCGTCAAATCCAGCACTTGGATGGACCGTGCCTTCAGAACCTCGATCACCAACTCCAGGTTGGTGCTGTCCATCATTTCTGTGCGGTTCGGTCCCGCGTTGACGTGGCAATGCACGCAAGTCTGATTGCAGCGGTACCCAAGATTGACCTGCAGAGTGGTCAAAGAGCCTCTGCTCAAGGCAGGGAAAGTCGTTGCTTCAAGCAAAGGCAAGGTGGCGTGCATGTTCGTCCTTGGTTGTTCCGTGGGCGCGACGGTTCTCGCGTACTGCACCTTTGGTCGCCGCGAACCCCGCGCTTCTTACACTCGGGATATCAAACGATGTAACGCTTTGGCCGTCCTTGACATGACTACTCGGTCAAGCGCTGTGCAAGGGCGGCGAAGTCATCCACCACGATGTCGCAGTCGGGGTGAGGCGTTGGATCGGGAGGGCCTGGCGGGCCCCACTCTTGCGGTCTGCGGACAAAGGCTGTCCGAAACCCGCACTCTCGGGCCGCGTTCAGGTCAAAGTTATGGCAGGCCACCATCAAGATGTCTGACGGATCTAGATTCATCCAGGATGCCGCCTGCATGTAAGCCTGGGGGTGCGGCTTGTACGTGGCTATCATTTCGCACGAGATCACAGCATCCCAGGTGATGCCGTTCCTGCGCGAGACATCGACCACCAGGGCCAACGGCAGCATGGTGAATGAAACCACGGGATACCGGGAGCGCAGCTGCGCGAGCGCCGCTGGAAAATCAGGCCACGTGGACAGGCTGTGCCACGCATTTGCGACCTGGTCACGCTCCTGGCCTGTGAAGGCCTGCAATCCATGGTCGGCCAGCACCTTTTCCAGACAGGAGCGATGAAGGCCGTCCATGTTGAATGCAGGCTTCACCTGGCCGACGATGCTATGCATGACGAGACGCCGGTAGTCGTTCGTGACGGCATGCCAGTCACGATCAAGTCCGTGCGCGGCTCCGACCTCAGCGAGGACCCGGCAGACACCGCTGTGCCAATCAAGCACTGTCCCTCCCGTGTCGAAAGCGATGGCCTGGATGTTCATGGCATGTCCCTTTAAAAGTCTGCGAACGCTTCCGGCCTGCGATCACGCCACTTTGTAGGCAGCAAATTTCTCATCCAGCTCTGTGGCGAAGGCGTGGTTGGAAAAATTGCTCAGCGTCTTCACCGCAATTGCCAGCACGATGTACAGGAGATCGCGCTCGGAATACCCCGCCGCGAGGAAGGCTTGCACCGTTTGCGGACTGGGTCTGCCATGGGTCTGGACCATTTCGATCGTGGTTGCGTGCAGTGCGGCCAGCTTGGGATCCGGAATGGGCCCGTGCTCGCGGATGGCCTTCAGCACATCTGCCGGCACGCCAGACACCTTGTCGGCGATCATGCTGTGAGCTGCAGTGCAGTATTTGCAGTCATTGACTTGGCTGACGGCCAGAAACACCACTTCCTGCTCGGCCGACTTCAGGCCCGATTCGCTACGGAAGAGACCATAGCCGTGCAGGTAGGTATCAAGCACAGCGGGAGCATTGGCCATATTGGCATACATGTTGGGAATAAAGCCGACCTGTTTCAATGCCTTGTCAAGAATTGCCTTTTGGACACCATCGGCGGTGGCGTGGTCGATGGGCTTCAACGATTGAACGATAGGGGTGGCGGACATGGATATGTGCTCCTGAAAATGTCTGTCGCAGTCTTTGGAATCGAGGGAACTACAGCTCTTCGCTGTGTTGTAAGCGTAGGGCTCGATCCACTGACCAAGACGACCCAAAGTCTCATTGGGTATACCGAACGTCGCTGTATGCGGGCAGCGTCGTCTGTACTGCAATACCCCTCGGCCTCAAGTGTTCATCGTTCAGAAATTCGCGGCATGCGCTGCCACCTCTGCGCTACTTTGCTCATTTGGCTCATTGCGCAGCCATTCGCTGGGCGAGCATCCAAGTTTTCGCGTGAAGGCTCTGGCCAGGGCGCTGGTGCTGCCGTAGCCAACATCCGTGGCGATCCGCTTGAGCTGCAACCCCTTTTTGAGCAAGCGCTGCGCGCTCATCACGCGCCAGGAAGCCAGGTACTCGGCAGGCGTTTCCCCTGTCACTTCCCGAAAGCGGCTTGCGAAACGAGCGCGCGACATTCCCGCCTGTGCTGCCATCGACTCCAGGGTCCAGTCGTGGCCCGGGGCATCGTGGATGGCTTCAAGCGCTCGGCGCAATCGCGGGTCGGCCAGTCCTGCCAGCGTTCCGCCCTGCGTTTGGCCTTGCGCAATGGTGTGGCGCAGCAGCCGAATGATCAGAATCTCACACAGCCGGTCCATGACGGCTTGTCGGCCACAGTGGTCAGCGAAGGCCTCCTCGAACATCATGTCCAGCAGCGCACCAACGCCAGACAGGTGCCGGAGTTCTATCAAGACCACATCTGGCAATGAGTCTGATATCGGGTTGCTTCCGCCTCCGCCGAATTGAACAGTGCCGCAAACGACATCTGCCCCTGTTTGCTCATCGGTCAGCAGTCTGTGGCGGTCTGGCCGAGGAAGAAAGAGGAGCGTCGGTTCGGAAATAGTGAAATCAAACGAGCGAACACCAATCACTTGGAGGTTGCCGCTTCTGAGCAGATGCAAATGCCCTCGCTGTTCATCCTGCTGAAAGTCGTGGATGCCACAAATGTTGCCGGTATAGAACACTCCTGCACTCAAGGTGAAATGGCTCAGGAGATGAGTGACGCTATCCATAGACGACGCGGGATACGAGAACCGGGAAGCTCCGATCACGCTCACCGTCATGCATACCGGAGAGGTCTTGGTACGCCTCACGGGATGGACCATGTGACCGAAAACGACGAAGGTCCGCGAGGCCGTTACCTAGGGCGGCGGGGGTCATTTCGTGACCTTCTCGTTCTCCCCTTGGGCGAATGCTCGCATGGCCTGGCGAAGAAATGGAATCTGGTGGCTGAAATTTCGGCAACCTGAACACATCATCAGGTGCACATTCAGTCCCATTTTTTCCGGCACCGACAGGCGACGTTCCTGCGCTTCCGACACCAGTCGTGTGGCCGATTGGCAATTCAGCATGGTTGCCCCTTGGTCTGATGCCAGTTGTTCTCCAAGCACTCCCGCAGCCGAAGCCGGGCCCGGTGCATGATGACGTTCAGGTTGGATGTGGAGATGCCGACGGAAGCGCAGATTTCGTCCGACTCCAGTTCAATGTATTCCCGCATCATGAAAACCCGGGCCTGCTGGCCTGGCAGGGCCTCCAGGCAGATTTCGAATACCTTCCAGAACTGGCTCTGGTGCAAGGCTTCCTGCGGATTTCCCCAGGCTGCGGGACGTTCATCCGGCTCCCAGAACCCCTTGGCGTTGAAAAGCTCGTGGAGGTCTTCCTGCTCCTCGCGCTCCTGCATCAGTGCGCTGGCTTCGCCCAGGCGTTTCTTTTGCCTCAACGAATCGGCAATCTTGTTCTTGAGAATCGCAAATACCCAGGTTTTCAGCGCCGCATGGCCACGGAATGCCGCTGCATTCTTGAGCGCACCGATCAATGCCTCCTGCACGGCATCCTCTGCGGACTGTTCGTCGCCCAGCTGCAATTGCGCAAATTTCAGCATCTGACGACGCAAGGCCTTCAGCAACTCCGGGTCGGTGATCGAGGGCGCACCAACGGGTGCGTCCACCCCCTCCACCTTCAATTTTTCAAACGTCATGTCGGTCCTGTTCGCTCAATGCATTCTTGGCGGCGCTGTAGCTGGCGACGCAGTAGGGTACAAGGTAGTTGAGCAACACATGCCCCCAGGAAATCCCGGACCAATTGAGGATCGCCGTGCCCTGGTTGATGAGATTCAGAACGGTTCCCACGACAAGCGAGATCCGCAGCGCATTGCCCGCGATCTTTCGCGAGCACGCCAAAGACAGAATGCCCCGTTTCATGCGTGTCCCAACGATGTGTCAAGCAGCTCAAGTATCGGCAAGTTCGCCACCGCTGCCGATACGGTGGTCCGGATCAGCTCAAAATCCGCTTCAGGCTCCAGATCGATGGCAGAGCCTTGGCGACCGGTTGGGCGGGCTTGCAACCCTGTCTCGCAAGCGTTCAGCTCAAACTCTCCGGAGCAGTTGCGACAGTAGATGCGTTGCCCTGCAACCTGCCCACGCCGCAGGACCAGTGTGGGGCCACACATAGGGCAAGACTGCAGCGGAATGCCTTCGTCGCTGTGTGCGAGCACATGGGCGAGCCGACCAGCTTCGCCCAGAGCAACGAACCGGGTGGCCAGAGATTCATCGAACTGGGCCCCTTTTTCGCGCATCAAGATGTCGAGAGCTTTTTCAAGAGGCATGCCGGGCCTGTAGGGGCGATGGCTGGTCATGGCGTCAAAAGCGTCGCAAATGCCCACGATGCGCGCCGTGAGGGGCACCGCATCCCCTTCAAGCCCACGGGGGTAGCCGCGTCCGTCAGGACGCTCGTGATGCAAGTTCACAGCGTCTCGAACCAGTCCAGCGAGGGGGTGCCCGGCAAGCATCCTGAGACCGACGTCCGGATGCGTCTTGATGACGGCATATTCTTCATCGGTCAAGCGATCAGTTTTCCGCAAGATGGCGTCCGGAATCCCCACTTTGCCCAGGTCATGCAGAAAGCCGCCCAGTTCAATGCGTGCCACTTCGTCTGGTGGCAGGCCTGCCTCCTTTGCCAGCAAGCGTGCGTAGCGGGAGACACGCCAGAGGTGTCCGCCTGTATAAGGGTCTCTCGCCTCGACAAACCAGGCCATGCTCATCAGGCTGGCCAGCAGTTGGGCGCCATGGGCAGTGTTTGCGGAAGATCCGCGCAACCACGTACTGAGTTGTTTTGAGCCGATCATGTGGACTTCTCTATGGTGGTGCCCGTGGGGGCAAACTCGGACAGTGAAAACCGCTGAATAAATCGCCGGTCGATCCAGTCTTTCCAGCGCCAAACCCAACGTCCTTCGGCAGACCAAGAACCCCACGATGCCACTGCATAGCGTGGCCCGCAGGCAAGCAGGTAGAGTGAGCGGGACTTTGGGGTATATGTCCGCAGTGCACCGCCCTCCAGACTTGCAAGCACGTTGCTGGCCAGCACCGGGCCTGCACGGACAGCATGCACGCCTGAGCGAGACAGGTGGGCATCTGGCCGTGCGCACACGTCTCCGGCCGCAAAAACATCCGGGTGGGAGATACTGCGGTGGTATTGATCGACCAGTATGTACCCCTCGGGGTCCAGTGCCAACTGGGACAGCTGCAGCCATACGGGCGCGCGCGCACCGGTGGCGGCAATCACCAGATCCGCCGTCATGGCCTGACCGTCCGACAACAAGACCCCATCCTCCGTACCCACAGCCCTCTGGAAGTGCACGTCCAGGCCAACACGCCGGGCGTAGGCGAGTAAGCGATCCTGCACGCGTCGATGGTGTCCTCGCAAAATACCGCTCTCTGATGCCACCAGATCCACAGTGGCATGTACCCCGGATTGCTGCAATGCGTGTTGCGCAGCCAGCGCGATCTCAACGCCTGCGGCGCCGCCACCCACAACCAACAGCTGAAACGAGCCTTTCAATTGCGCCTCGGCCAGTTTCTCAGGCCACCGGGCGAAAAACTGGTCCAGCGGCTTGACCGGCAGCAGTTTCTCCCCCAGCGCTTCCAGCCAGGAGGTTGCCGTTTCGCTGCCCACATCAATGGAAAGCCAGTCATAGTGCACATGTCGGCCGTCGCTGAGGCCAACGCAGCGCCGCGCTGCATCCATGCCCACCACGCTATCTACAACGAGTTGCCCCCGCGCAGCCGCCACCAAGGGCCTCAGGTCGATCTGACAAGCCGACTTCGAATAGTGGCCTGCGATCCAGCCGGGCAGCATCCCTGAATAGTTCTGTTGAGGCGTCGGAGTAATCAGCGTCACCTCGATCCCCTGTGGGCGCCTGGCAGCCAGGGCTTCCAGAACCGACAGATGCGCATGCCCACCGCCGACCAGGACAAGCCGTTTCATGGTGGAGCCGATCTATTGGTTGAAATGACGCTTGAGAATCCGCGCTGCAATGGCGCGACGCGCGGGAATGGCCAAATCGTCCTTGCTGAAATACAGGAAGGTATCAGGACGCCCCCATTGTGAGGCTGTGCCTTCGTTATCGATGCCCACAATGCTCGCCTGAACGCTGCACAGCGCAGCCAAACGCTCCAGACCGGGTCGCGCCTTGTCCAAGGAAAGCATGGAAGCGAAAACTACGGGGACGGTGGGCGCGGCATGGCGAAGCCGCTGAAACACGTCCTCTGCGGATTCGGGAATGGAGGATGAGAGTGCCATGGAAATGACGGCCCCGCCCGCCTTGGGCGCGAGAGTGGCCATGTTGGCAATAGCTTCGAGCTTGGCAAGCGTGTAGCCGTTTTCCTCCAAAAATGGCTTCATTTCAGCGACGATGAAAGGGTGTGGCCTGGCCAAGAGGATATTTTTCGACATCAGGTGCTCCGTCATAGTGTGGTGAGTAACCGTTTGTCGTTTCTGACCCGATATCTCTTACACCGCTGGATTTATCTGGCTGTAATAGACGTGATCGGTGCGCCGACTAACCGTCGTAAACAGCAAAAGAGAACCTGGAGTATCAATATGACACGTGCCCTCATCGGGATCATTGGCGGAAGCGGGCTCTACCACATGGACGCTTTGCAGGACATACAGGAACACGATATGGAAACGCCCTATGGCAGGCCCTCCGATGTCCTGGTCACCGGCACAGTTCACGGCACTTCCGTGGCCTTTTTAGCCAGGCACGGTCGAGGCCATCGCCTGATTCCATCCGAGGTGCCCTATCGCGCCAATATCCATGCCATGCGCCAACTGGGCGTGAGGTACTTGGTTTCTTTCTCCGCAGTGGGATCCCTGCGTGAGGAGTTGCGTCCGCTCGACATGGTTCTGCCGGATCAGTTCATCGACTTGACCAAGCGCAGAGAGACCACTTTCTTTGGCGCTGGCGCCGTGGCGCATGCGTCCTTGGCACAACCCATCTGCGCCAATCTCTCCGACGTGCTGGCGCGCTCTGTGGCAGGTGCTGGATTGAGTGACAAGGTGCGCCTGCACAGGGGGGGAACCTATGTGTGCATCGAAGGCCCACAGTTTTCCACCATGGCTGAGTCACACTGGTACCGAAGCATGGGTGCCAGCGTGATTGGCATGACCAACATGCCAGAGGCCAAATTGGCGCGGGAAGCGCAGATGGCCTACGCGACCTTGGCCATGGTGACCGACTACGACTGTTGGCACCCCAGGGAGGCCCATGTGACCGCCGATGCCGCGATTGCCAATCTGATGCAAAACGCAGGCCACGCTCAGGCGATAGCGGCGCAGACCATCAAGACCCTTGGTCTGGAGCTGCCGACTTCTGCGGCCCATACTGCCCTTGATTCGGCGCTGGTGACCGGGCGTGAGTCCATGGCCCCTGACGTACAAAGCCGCCTGAAGGCATTTTGGAGTTGATCCCATTGGCTTCTGACCATCACCGTCAGCGGAGGGCAGTGTCCAAGCCCATTGGTGAACGGGCGAATGTGTCGCGAGAAAATCGACGCTCTCGAACACCACCAGTCTTCCCTACGCTTACCAGCGATTTGGGCCGGTCTACAATCTGCGGGTGACTGACCCCATTTCAAAGTGCTCCCAGGCAACGGTTTTTGTGCCAAACCGTGAGTTGCCACTCGGGTATTTCTGCTCGGTGACTCCGCCGTAGTCCTTCCTCCTGAGGCGCCGCTCCAGCGGTGTTCGCCTCGCGCTTCTCATTCACCACTGAGCCATGCATCCGGCCCCGGTGGTGCCATCTCTTGTGCATTCTCCTTTCCAGACGCATCAGCACTCGCTGATCGCGTTCCTATGCCTATGAACTTTTCATCCATCAAGCAAACCTGGTTTGCCAACATCCGGGGCGATCTGCTGGCCGGTATCGTCGTTGCCCTGGCCCTCATCCCCGAGGCCATTGCTTTTTCCATCATTGCGGGGGTGGACCCCAAGGTCGGGCTCTACGCCTCGTTCAGCATCTGCGTGATCATTGCCTTTGCCGGGGGCCGTCCCGGCATGATCTCGGCCGCCACCGGTGCCATGGCGCTGGTCATGGTGACCCTTGTCAAGGAGCATGGCCTGCAGTACCTGCTGGCGGCCACGGTGCTGACCGGGGTGCTGCAAATTCTGGCGGGGATGCTCAAGCTGGGCGCGCTCATGAGGTTTGTTTCGCGCTCCGTGATCACGGGCTTTGTGAACGCGCTGGCCATATTGATCTTCATGGCGCAACTGCCGGAGCTCACCAACGTGAGCTGGGTGGTGTATGCCATGACGGCAGCGGGCCTGGCCATCATTTACGGTTTTCCGTACATCACCAAGGCAATTCCCTCGCCGCTGGTGACCATCGTGGTGCTCACCGCCATCTCCATGGCGATGGGCCTCGATATCCGCACCGTGGGCGACATGGGCGAGTTGCCCAGCAGCCTGCCAGTATTTCTGCTGCCCGACGTGCCGCTGAACCTGAAAACCCTGAAGATCATCTTCCCCTACGCCGCCACGCTGGCGGTGGTGGGCTTGCTCGAATCGATGATGACGGCCTCCATCGTGGACGACCTCACCGACACCCCGAGCAACAAGAACCGCGAGTGCATGGGTCAAGGTGTGGCCAACGTTGCCACGGGGTTCATCGGCGGTATGGCGGGCTGCGCGATGATTGGGCAATCGGTCATCAACGTGAAGTCGGGCGGGCGTGGGCGCCTGTCGGCGCTGACAGCGGGCACGCTGCTGCTGGTGATGGTGGTTTTTCTGGGCCGCTGGGTCAGCCAGATTCCCATGGCCGCGCTGGTGGCCGTGATGATCATGGTGAGCATTGGCACCTTCAGCTGGGATTCGGTGCGCAAGCTGCGCGAGCACCCGCCCAGCTCGTCCATCGTGATGATTGCCACCGTGGTCGTCACCGTGTCCACCCATGACCTGGCCAAAGGGGTGTTTGTGGGCGTGCTTCTGTCGGGCATTTTCTTTGCCCACAAGGTGGGCAGCGTGTTGCGCGTGGACAGTACCAGTGAGGACGGGGGTCAGATACGCGTGTACCGCGTGGTGGGTCAGGTGTTCTTTGCATCGTCGGAAGCGTTCATCGCCGGGTTTGACTTCAAGGAGGTTGTTCCCACGGTGCGCATCGACGTGAGCCGAGCGCACTTTTGGGACATCACCGCCGTGAGTGCGCTGGACAAAGCCGTTCTCAAATTCCGCCGGGAGGGCACCGAGGTCGAAGTGATCGGCATGAACGAAGCCAGTGCCACGCTGGTGGACCGCTTTGCCCTCCACGACAAGCCCGGAGCTGTTGAACAACTCATGCATTGAGGAGATACCCATGAACAAGGTCTATGCCTGTATTGATGGTTTGAAGACAAGCACCGCCGTGGTGGACTGGGCCGCCTGGTCTGCCAATCGCCTGGGCGTTCCGCTAGAGCTGCTGCATGTGCTGGAGCGTGACCCGGACAGCACGGCGGTCACCGACTTCAGCGGCGCCATTGGCCTGGGTGCACAAGAGATGCAGCTTCAGCAACTGAGCGACTTGGATGCGCAGCGGGGGAAACTGGCCCAGGAGGCTGGGCGCCAGATGCTGGCCAGCGCCCAGGCGCGCGCCACAGCCCTCGGGGTGCAGCAAGTGGATGGACGCATGCGCCATGGCGACTTCGTGGATACGGTCGCCGAGCTGGAGCCCGACGCCCGCCTGTTCGTTTTGGGTGAGCACTACCAGGCGACTGCTGGAAGCAGGCTGCATCTGGACCACCACCCGGAGCGGGTGATCCGAGCAATCAAGCGGCCTGTTCTGGTGGCGACGGCAGAGCATTTCGCGCCGCCTGAGCGCTTCGTTGTCGCCTATGACGGCAGCCCGACGGCCCTGAAGATGGTGGAGACGGTGGCCCGCAGCCCGATGCTCAAGGGATTGCCTGCGTTGGTGGCCATGTGTGCGACAGGCACACCTGCGGCACAGGCGCAGCTGGGCGTGGCCAAGGGTCTGCTGAAGGAAGCCAGGTTTGAGGTAGAGACAGCGCTGCTGCCAGGGGATCCCGACAAAGCACTCCCTCAGCTGCCGCAGTTGCAAGGCGCCGCCTTGCTGGTCATGGGCGCCTACGGGCATTCCCGCATCCGCCACCTGGTGATCGGGAGCACGACAACGACGCTGCTGCGCATGAGCAAAGTGCCCGTGCTGGTCATGCGCTGAGGTTGTCCAAAACCGCGTTTTATGAATACCTTGGGTGCAGTTTGGGTTCAGTTCCTGGTTTGCGCGGTATTGATCGCGTTTGCGGGTTGGCACTTGATTCGATATGGGGATGCGATATCAGCTGCAACGGGGATGTCAAGAAGCTGGGTAGGCTTGGTGTTGGTCGCTACCCACTACGCCTCATCAGGCATTCCGCTTTCACGCCCCTTCATGATTTCCGGCTCTCACGCCGCTCCCAGTCCATTGCCGTTTTCCTCCACCTGCAGCCGTAGCTCCCGCAGGGCCACGCAGCATCTTCGACAGGGCATTGGGCCTCTGTGGGTTGTGTTCACTCATGCTTATTCAGAGGCAAGTGTTTCGTTCATTCGCACAGCGGCGATCACGCCTGACAGCAAGGTGATGGCCGCGACTAACCACACTGCGGCGGCAAGCCCAAAAAGGTCCGCAGTGATACCTGCCAACAGCGCGCCCACCGCATAGCCCAGATCGCGCCAGAGCCGGTACACACCCACCGCCGAAGCACGCCAGGTGGGATGTGCTACATCTCCGATGGCCGCAAGCAAGGTCGGATAGACCATCGCGGTGCCCAGCCCGAGAAGGACAGCGCTAAAGCCGAATCCCAGAAAGCCAGCACTCAGCGCGGTGACGGCAACGCCCACCGCCTGCACCCACATTCCCCAAACGATCAGTTGTTTGCGTCCGATGCGATCAGACAGCGCTCCCGTAAAAATCTGCGCCATCCCCCAGACGGCCGGGTAGATTGCGGCGAGCGTGCCTATCTGCGCCAAGTTCATGCCTGCAGCGGCAAAAACCAGGGGAAACAGCCCCCAGGCCATGCCATCGTTGAGGTTGTTGACGAGTCCTGCCTGGCTGATGCTGGACAGGTTATTGTCGGTCAGAGAGGCGCGGCGGAAGATTTCCCCCTGGCTGGGCAGTGCCACTTCGTGACCGGCATGGTGCGTCCGCACTTCTTGGGCCACATAGTGCCGGGTCTCGCGGACCGCCAGCACCGAGAGCGCCAAGCCAAACAGCACATAGGCCACACCAAGGTAGAAAGGTTGCGGCCTCAGCCCGTAGTGAGAAGCCAGCCAGCCGGTGGCAAGCGCACTGCCCGCCACTGCAAAGTAGCCAGAAAACTCATTGAGACCCATCGCAAGGCCGCGCCGCTTGGGCCCCACAAGATCGATCTTCATGATGACGGTAGTGGACCAGGTGAGGCCCTGGCTCACCCCGAGCAGCACATTGGCCGCGACGATCCAGTTCCAATCGGGCGCCCACATCAGCATGAAGGGCACAGGGGCTGCAACGAGCCACCCAGCCACCAGAACGTGCTTTCTGCCATAACGGTCGGAAAGCCGTCCCGCAAAGTAGTTGGTCAGCGCCTTGGTGATACCGAAGACGACGATGAACGACAGAATCGCCGCCCGCGCCGCAATGTGGAACTCTTGCTCGGCGATGGCCGGAAGAATGCTGCGCTCCAGGCCCACCATCGCGCCAACGAAGGCATTGACCAGGACCAGCAAAGAGAACTGGCCCAAGTTTTCGCGCAGCCCCAGGCGGACGGTGGCCGTGTGCATCGTTCAGCCCTCCAACCCGAGGTTGAAACGCACCATCGCGTCCATGGCGGCCGGACGCGGGGGAATCTCTTGCGTCAGGAAGCTGATGAAGGCACCGCGCTCCATCGCCAACGCCAGGTTCCAGCGCTTCTCGAATCCCAGCGTTGAAGAGGGCTTGCCAGACAAGCCCGCGCCACAGGCGCTGCCAGCCTGGTGCCCCGGATAGATTTCGATTTCGTCAGGGAGCGACAGAAGCTTGGTGTGCAAGGTGTCATAGAGAACACCCGCCATCTGCTGCTCCTGTCCAGCCAAGTCAGGCCGACCAACGGCGCCAACAAATAGGGTGTCGCCGGTCACGACGAACCAGGGAGCCTCACCGCGCCGCTTGTCGGTGACCAGCAGACACAGGCTGTCCGGCGTATGCCCTGGCGTGTGCAGAACCTTGACTTTGACATTGCCGACATCGAGCAGCTGTCCGTCCTGCAATGGCAGAAAGTCGTACTGCACCTGACCGCGATTGGACTCGTGCAGGCAATAGGGGGCATGAACCTTCTGGGCCAGCGAACGCCCCCCCGAGTAATGGTCGGCGTGGACATGGGTGTCGATGACGTGGGTGATTTCGACGTTGGCCTCACGGGCCGCCTGCATGAACCAATCCTCGTCGCCAGCCACCACATCGACCGCGATGGCCTTGGCCTGTCCAGCGCAGCCGAAAAAGTACGACAAGGAGGACTCCTTGGTAGCCAGTTGCTTGAAGAACATAGGTGCCTCCTTAGAAAACGAGAACTTTGTCGGCCTCCGCCGTCCAGGCGGCCAGCTCGCTCAGAGTGCTGCGGTGGCTCCCTTCGATGAGTTCGTCCACCTTGATCCCCCGGGCATCCAGGCAAGAACTGCACAAGCCAACCTCACCGCCGACCATGCGCACCATGTCCCCGGCGTTGTAGTAGCCCTGGGGCACCTCCTGGCCCTCCTTGGCGCACGCAACTGCATCTCCCATCAAGAAAAGGCGCACCGATTCACCTTCGCGCTTCGCCAAGGCCTTGGCGAGCCGCAAGGCGTTGTAGCTACGTTCACTCCCATAGGGCGCGTCATTGAGGATGAACAGGGTTTGCATGGCGACTTCCTTTTCTTCGGTGTCTCTGGGTTGTGCCGATTCGATGGCCTCAATGGGGGGAGGTTTCGATAGGCAGGCCGCTGGCGGCCCACTCACTGACGCCATCACTGATTTTTTTGGCGACGAAGCCACGGGCGCGCAGTAGCTGCACTGCCTCATCGGACATGAGGCAGAACGGCCCCCGGCAGTAAGCGACGATGGTGCGATCCGCAGGCAGATCAGCCAGGCGCTTTTCCAGCTCATCCAGCGGCATAGAGCGCGCAAAAGGTAGATGCCCTGCGTTGAATTCGCTGGAAGGCCGTACGTCGATCACGACGATCTCTCCGTGCCGCGCTTTTTCCAACAGGCTCTCCCGTCCCTCCGATACCAAGGTATCCGGTTGAGACGTCATTTGTTCCAGGGCAACGCGCAGCTCGACCAAATGCTCTTCAGCGGTCTCCCGCAGGGCGACCCATAGTTGAGACACATCCTGACCACTGAGGCGGTAGTAGATGTGCCGACCGTCGCGCCGGGTTGCTACCAGACGGGCTTCCCGCAGTGCTTTGAGATGCGCGCTGGCTAGGCGCAAGTCGATACCAGCCAGCGAGGCCAAGGTATCGACCGATTTCTCGCTTTG
>NZ_JBWKZU010000053.1:0-33786 GCF_059424825.1 Acidovorax sp. GW101-11A03
GGCCATGGATGTGTGGGGCGGGCTGCCTGTGCGCCGGTGATAGGTGCCGGGCGGTGCGGGGCGATCAGGACGCCTGGGCCCGAGCGAGGGGGCGCGCCTTGTACAACACCGCCGCGGTGCACGCAGCACCCAGAGCCACCAGACCACACAGATACGGCAGCGCGGCCTGCAGCGGCGCCCCCAGCTGGTTGAGCCGCAGCGAGGCCTGCACGCCCGAGGTGCTGGGCAGCAGCCAGCGCAGCCACTGCAGCGGCTCGGGCAGGGCCTCCACAGGCCACGAGAAACCGGCGACGAAGGCGATGGGCAGCGTGGTGAACAGCAGCACCTGCAGCGCGCGCTCGCGGTTGCCAAACCACAGGCCCAGCAGCGAACCCAGCGCCGCGATGGCGGGCACGTAGCAGGCCAGCAGGGCCAGTGCGCCCAGCGGATTGCCACCCCGCGGGTAGTCGTGCAGCACAAAGATCCAGCCGAAGTAGAACAGCCCGCTGGCCCAGCCCAGCGTGCTCAGCGCCAGCAGGCGGCCGAGCCAGGTGGTGGCGCTGGCCCGGTGTTGTCCCGCCTCCACCCAGGTGCCGGCGAGCAGCGCGGCACCCATGAGCAGGGTCTGCTGCAGGATGAGCAGCGCCACGGCGGGCACCACAAAGCTGCCATAGCCTTCGATGGGGTTGAACAGCGCCACCGTTTGCAGCTGCACTGGGGCGCGGCTGGCGCGGGCCTGCTGGGCGCTCTGGCCGCTGGCTTGCAGCTTCCTAATCTCGACCCCGGCGGACACTGTGCCCACGGCCTCGGCAAAACCGAACTGCACGGCCTTGTTGAGCAGCGCATAGGCGCCGTTGGCCTCGATGCTGACTACGGCGTTTTCACCGCGCACCACATTGCGTTTGAGGTGGGGCGGGATCACGGCATAGCCCTCGATCTCGCCGCGCCACAGGGCCTGTTGCGCCTCGTGCTCGCTGGCGGTGACCAGGCGCACTTCGATGCGCGGGTCGGCGTCGGCAAAACGCGTGATCTGGCGCGACAGGCTGGTGCGGTCCATGTCCACCACGGCCACGGGCACGCGGGTGAGCACCTCGTCGGCGTAGAACCAGGGGTAGAAAAAGCCGTAGAGCACGGGGGCGCCGATGAGCAGCAGCAGCACGCCCTTGTCGCGCGCCACCGTGGCCAGGGCCTGCAACCAGGCGTGCAGCAGGTTGCGAGGGGTGTTATTCATGTGGGTGTCCATGGTCAGCGACCTCCCCAGGTGTCCGGCCGCCGGGCGGCCAGGTGCAGGCCCACGGTGCCCACCAGCCCGAGCACGCCGGTGGCCACCAGCAGCGCCCCCATGGTCGAAACGCTGGTGCTGAGCGGCGCGCCCATCTGCAACTGCTCAATCTGCAGGCGGATGTAGTGGGTGAAGGGCATGGCCTCGGCCCAGGCGCGGGCGCTGGCGGGCATGCCCGACAGCGGAAACGCCACGCCGCTGAACGCAAATGCCGGGGCGGCGAAAAATCCCGCGCCCGACAGCGCGGTGCGCAATGAGCGCGTGAGGGCGGCCAGCGCGGCACCGGCTGCCAGCGAGACCGCCATCAGCAGCGCCAGCGCACCCGCCACCCAGGCGAGGTTGCCCGGCGGGTGCCAGCCCCGGCCCCAGGTGATGCCCACCAGCGCCAGCAGGCCCACCAGGGTGAGCGTGGCCCAGGGCAGCGCGAGCTTGCCGATGAGCGAGCCCGCTGTGTCGAGCAGGCCACCCGCGCCCGGCGCGTCTCCCAGCGCGTTTCCCAGCCACTCGCCCAGGCTGCGGTCGCGCAGCTCGCGGCCCACCGTCCAGGCGCCCGCCGTCATGGCCAGGATGTGCAGCAGAGCGGGGATGAGCGCCGCGCCCAGAAACTGCTCGTAATTGCTCGACACATTGAACAGCGCCACCATCTGCGTGTGGATGGGCTCCATGCTCACGCGCACGGCTCGCGCCGCCTCGCCGCGCTTGTTGCGTGCGGCCATCTCGATACCCGCCGACAGCGTGCCCACGGCGGCACGCACATCGCGCTGCAGCAGGCCCGAATGGGTGCCCATCTGCGCGTTGTGCAGCAGGGTGACCTGGGCGGTGCGGCCTTCCTTCACGGTGCGCGCAAAGTCGCGCGGGATGGTGACGACGGCATAGACCTCGATGTTGCGCAGGGCGCGTTCTGCCTCGCCCGTGTGGGCAAATTGCTGCGTGATCTGCACGCCGGGGGTGGCGTCGAGCATGCGCACCAGCTGGCGCGACAGGCTGGAGTGGTCTTCATCGACCACCCCCACGGCCAGGTGGCGCGGCAGCCCGGCCGAAAAGATCCACCACAAAAGCGCCACGCCCAGCAGCGGCACCCAGGTGACCATGGCCAGGTCCCAGGGGTCGGCCGCCAGGCGCCGGGCTTCGCGGCGGAAGCTGTTTACTATTGAATTCATAGCTACTTGCGCTTATGAGATAGGCGTTGGAGGCAACTTTTCGCATTGGAGCCATTGCGTTTCACACCGATAGCAAGGCGCGAAACAGGCGCGGCCCAGCCAGGGCAGCCGAGCAAGGGCCGCCCCGCAGCGAGGGCTGCGTCCCCCTGCCCGCAACGCACAGCGTTGCGAGAGCGGGGGGAAGCGCCGCAGGCGCTCAGGGGGGTGTCGCATTTCAGCGCACCAGCACCGTCATGCCGGGGCGGGCGCCCTCGATGGGGGCTGCCGGTCGGGCGCGCACTTCAAACGTGCGGGCATCAAAGCCCTGGCCTGCGCGCGTGGCGCGCCAGGTGGCGAAGTCGGGCAGGGCACCGGTGTGGTAGACCTTGAACTTCACGGTCTGGTTGCCGTCCTTTCCGTGAAGGGCTGGCAGAGTGGCCTCAAACTCGTTGCCGATGGCAAAACGCTGCAGGCGGTCTTCGCGCACGTTCAGCACCACCCACTGGTCTTTCAGGTCCACCACCGTGACCACGGCCACGCCCTGGGGCGAGAGCTCGCCGGTGCGTGCCAGAACCTTGGCCACTTCACCTGCCACGGGGCTCTTGAGTTCCGTCTCGGCCTGGGCGGCCTGCACCTCAGCCACCACACCGGCCACCTGGCGCGCCTGGGCGCTGGCGGCTGATCGGTCTTCGCTGCGGGCACCCGCGCGGGCCAGCTCATACTGGGCCTTGGCGGCCAGCGCCTGGTCGCGCGATGCCTTGAAGTTGGCCTCGGCCTCGTCGCGTTTCTGTGCGGCCACCAGGCCTTCGCGCGCCAGGCCATCGACGCGCTTAAAGGAGCTTTCAGCCAGGTCTGCGGCGGCCACGGCGCGCTGCCAGTTCAGGCGGACCATCTCCACCTCCTGCGGGCGGGCGCCATGCTGGGCCTTGTCGGCCACGGCCTGCGCGGCCTCCTGGGCGGCGGTGGCCTGGGCCAGCTTGGCCTGGACCTCGGGGCTGTCCATGCGGATCAGCGGCGCGCCGACGGTAATCTGGTCGCCTTCCTTCACCAGGATCTGCGCGATGCGGGCCGTGACCTTGGGGGCGATGTCGGCTTCTTGCGCCTCCATCTGGCCCTGGAAGACCTCGGGTGCGGGCTGCGATGCCTTCCACAGGCCCAAGCCCACAAAGCCCGCCACGGCCACGAAGGCCACCGTGCCGATCACGGCCGCCTTTTTGCTGTTGTTCTTGCTCATCGTGTTCACTCCACTTTCATTGCGTCAGCACGCGCCATGTATTTGCCAAAGTCTTCCGACAGGCCGCAGCTCTCCAGCAGCTCGGCCAGTGCCTTCACGTAATCGTGCGCGGCCTGGGCGCGTTCGGTCTGGGCCTTGGCCTGGTTCACCTGCGCGTCGATCAGGTCCAGCGTGGTGCTGGTGCCCGCCTTCAGGCCCGCGGTGCGCAGGCGCAGCACTTCGTCGGCCAGCTCCAGGCCGGGCTGCAGCGCCAGGTAGGCGCGCCGCGCCTGCTCCAGCGCCAGCCAGCGCTTTTCCACCAGCAGGGCGATGTCGTTCTGCGCCTGCGCGCCGGTGCGCTCGGCCTGCGCGATCTGGCGGTTGGACGACTCGGCGAGGGTGTTGCGGTCGATGGAGTCCCACAGCGTCCAGCGCACGCCCACACCGGCCACCCAGTCGGCTTCCTTGCCGGTTTTGAGCTGGCGCTGGCCAAATGCGAACACCTGGGGCTTGCGCAGCGCCTCCTGTGCGGCGTGCAGCTGGGTGGCCTGTTCCTTTTTGGCGGCCACCTTGTCCAGCCCGGGGTGGCGGGCCAGCGCGGTGTCGATGAAGTGGGGCAGGGGTTCCACCGGCCCACCCAGCACAAACAGCGGGCTGGTGGGTGTGACCAACTCGGTGGCCTTGAGCGTGCGGGTGAGCGCGGTGGTGGCCAGCTCGGCGTCGTCGCGTGCCTTGCGGGCGTTGCGGCGCGCTTCCTCCAGGGCCGAGCGGGCCTGCAGGCGCTCCACGCGGGCGATCACACCTGCGTCCAGCATTTTCTGCGCGGCGGCATCGTGCTGCTCGATGGTGGCCAGGGCCGCCTCGCGCAGCACGGCGGCGCGCTCGGCCAGCTGGGCGCCAAAGTAGCGCTGCACCAGCAGGGTGGTGGCTTCGTGTCCGGTCTTGGTGGCGTCGGCCTGGGCTTCCTGGGTCTGTGCGTCCAGCAGGCCCCGTGCGGCGTTGCTGGCGCCGCCCATGTAGATGGGCCAGACGGCCGAGACCGATGCCGTGGTGTCGCTTTTGCTGCGGTTGAGCGTGTAGCTCGATGGCAGGTGAGGCAACTGTGCCAGGGGCGCTGCCAGCTGCGGCGGCAGCTGCGACAGCACGCCGGGCAGCGCGCGGTTCAGTGGGTTCAGGTCCACGTCCAGGTTGGCGTTGTAGGCATAGGCGGCACCGCTCAGGTGGACCACCGGGCCGCCCAGGCGCTGCAGTGCGTCGCGGCGCAGCTGGGCGCTTTCCACCGCGTGGCGCGATGCGGCCAGGTGGTCTGAGCGCTGCAGCAGTTGCTGCTGCGCGGCGTCAAAGGCCAGGGGTTCTGCCTGGGCAGGCAGGGCGATGAAGGCAGTAAGGGCCAGGGGGGCGGATGCGATCAGGCACAGCAAAGCTCCGCCTGCCCGGCCGGTGCGCCGGGGCGTGGGGTTCGTCGTCATGGTTTCAGGTCGTTGTTGTCAGCGGGCGCCCACGGGCGTGTAGGCGTTGCTGTGTTCGGCCAGCCAGCGCTCCGAGAGGTCGCTGCCATGCTGGCCGGGGTGAAAGTCGCGCTTCAGGTACTGGCGCCAGGGCTTCCAGCTTTCGCGCACCAGGCCACCTTGGCCAAACAGCGTGCGCGCGGCGCTGGCCCAGGTGCTCCACTTCCATAGCGTGCCGCTCTGGCGCAGGTTGCTCACGGTCTGGCGCAGCACATCGCCCAAAAACACCCAGGTGATGCGGCGGAACCAGGTGATGCGCCATTCGTGGTTGCCACCCAGCGCCTGGTACAGGTCGAACGCGGTGTTCTTGTGTTCGGCCTCTTCGGCGCAGTGCCATTGCCACATCGTGGCCAGGCGGGGCTCGGCGCCCTGCAGCACCTCGGGGTGGGCCAGCAGCCATTCGGCCAGCAGGGCGGTGAAGTGCTCGTTGGCGGCCGTCACGGCCAGCGGGTGGCGCGGGTCGGCCCCGGCAAACAGCTTCATGCGCTCTGCGGCGCGCGGGGCCCAGTCGTTGACGAGGCCCTGTTTTTCGAGGTGGCCGTTGAACAGCGCGTGGAGGCGGCGGTGTGTGGCCTCTTGCCCGATGAAGCCGCGCACCTCGTCGGCGAACTGTGCCTGCAGGTCGGGTGGCAGGGCCTTGTGGCCGTCACGCACGGCGTCGATGAAGAACTGCTCGCCCACAGGGAAGCTCATCGACAGCGCGTTGAACAGCGCCGTGCGAAATGCGTCACCGCCGCACCATTGGCGCGCAAACGGCGTTTCCAGGTCAATCAGCAGACGGCGGACAACAAGTTCGGTCATGGGCGATCTCCGTCAGGGGCAGGAGGGGAAAGATTGGTACGTTGCAGTACCGAGTGGTTTGTATGATGCAGGTCAACTGTGGTACTGTCAAGTACCTAACCCGATTTCGAGGGATTTTTTTGCCATGACTGCCGCTGCCGACACCCCCACCCCGGGCAATGAACACCGCGCCCGCCTGCTCGAAGGCATGGCCCGCGCCGTGGCCGCCAAGGGCTATGCCGACACCACGATTGCCGACATCGTGCGCGAGGCCAGTGTGTCGCGCCGCACCTTCTATGAAAACTTTGCCGACAAGGCTGAATGCCTGATTGCGCTGTACGAGGTGGCCAGCGGCAACGCCATTGCCGTGCTGCGCGGCGCGATCGACCCGCACAGCGACTGGCAGGCCCAGGTGGAGCAGGCCATGGCGGCCGACTTTGGCGTGCTGGCGCGCAACCCGGTGCTGCTGCGCACCCTGTTCATCGACATCCTGGGCCTGGGTGCACCAGGCCTGGCGGCGCGGCGCCGCGCCAACCAGCAGCTGGCCGACCTGATGCTGGATGTCGTCAACAACCGCCCCGGCGAGCGCCTGCGCAAGACGCCGCTGCAGCCCACGATGGCGATGGCAGTGGTGGGCGGCATCAACGAGATGGTGTTGCAGGCCATCGAGCAGGAGCGCGCGAACGACCTGCAGGAGCTGGTGGAGCCCGCCGCGATGCTGCTGCGTGCAGCGATCTCCGCCGAGTTCTGAGCGCAACCGCAAATTTGCTCGCGCTTGCTCACAGCGGTGCTCGCCACCCACGACGCATGAAACTGGCGCGGCCTGAGCCAGTGCCCCCGCGCAAGGGCCGCCCCGCCGCGCTGGGGGCGTCCCCCTCCCGGCTCGCGCAGCGAGACGAGAGAGGGGGAAGGCGCGAAGCGACTCAGGGGGGGGTCATATCTCGTTCGCGATCTCGATCAGGTTCTCGTCGGGGTCGTAGATGTAGACCGAGCGCAGCCGCTGCCGTGCCCCTGTGGCACCCACCGGGCCCTGTACGACGGCCACGCCTTCGGCCTGCAGGTGTGCGATGACCTCTTCGAGCGGTGTCCTGGTGAGAAAACACAGGTCACCCGAACCCGCCTTGGCATGGCGCACGTTGGGGTCCACCACGGTGCCCACCTCGTGCAAGTTGATTTTCTGCGTGCCGAAGTGCAGCGCGTAGCGTTGGGGCTTGAACTCGCGTGCGGCCATGCCGAGCACGCGCTCGTAGAAGGCGATGGTGGCCGGAATGCTGGCGACGGTGAGGACGACGTGGTCGAGGGAGTCGAGGGTGAGGGGCATGGCGGGCGGTGGTGTGGTCAGGCCGTCGGTGATTGCGGCGCGGACTTTGCATTCTGCAGCCACCGCTGATTGGCGACAAACGCAACAGTCAGCGCCAGCCCTGCCATCAAGGCCAGCAGCCAGTGCAGCGCTGGCAATGGCACAAACTTGAATGCACCGGACAGCCACGGAACGGTGGTGATGGCCGTCAGCGCCGCCAGCGTGCCGCCGATCACCCACAAGCTGACCGGCGTGAGGCCTGCCCACAGGCTGCGCCAGCGGGGCTGGTTGCTGCGGCTGGGCAGGATCAGTGCGGCGTTAGCGGTCACCAGCACCACAAACGCGGCCGTGCTGGCGGTGGCGGCATGTGCGGGCTGGCTCAGCAGCCAGGCATACAGGCCTACCACGGCGGCCGTCACCACGCTGCCCTGCAGCACGCTCAGCAGGATGTGGCGGGCGGACAGCAGGGGTTCGTCGGCCGTGCGTGGCGGCTGCTGCATGAGGTTGGCCGCGCCTTCCTCGGCCTCGAATACGATGGAGCAGGCCGGGTCGATGACCAGCTCCAGAAACGCGATGTGCAGCGGCGCCAGCACCAGCGGCAGCCCGAACAGCACCGGCAGCAGCGCCAGCCCAATGATGGGGACGTGCACCGCCAGCGTGTAGACCATGGCCTGGCGCAGGTTGGCAAAGGTCTGCCGCCCCCGGTGAATCGCCAGCACGATGGCTGCAAAGTCGTCGTGCAGCAGCACCAGAGCGGCAGCCTCGCGCGCCACATCGGTGCCGCGCTGGCCCATGGCGATGCCAATGTGGGCGGCCTTGAGGGCAGGGGCGTCGTTCACGCCATCACCGGTCATGGCCACCACCTCGCCCTGGGCCTTGAGGGCTTCCACCAGCGCGAGCTTTTGGTGTGGCTTGATGCGTGCAAACACGCTGACCTGCCGGACCTGGTCGGCCAGCACCTGGGGCGGCATCTGTGCCAGCTCGTCGTCTGTGACCACGCGGTTGTTGGCGATGCCTGCCTGGGCTGCAATGGCGCGCGCGGTGCGGGGGTGGTCGCCTGTGATCATCACCACACGGATGCCCGCCTGGCGGCACTGCGCGACGGCCTGGGGTACTTCGGGGCGCAGCGGGTCGGCCAGGGCCACCAGGCCCAGCCACTCAAAGTCAAAGTCGTGCTGGGCGTCGGGCCAGGTGTCTTGCGTGCGGTGCCGGGCCTTGGCCACGCCCAGCACCCGCAGGCCCCGGTCAGCCAGGCGCGCGGCCTGGGCGCTGACGGCGGCGCGCTCGGCGTCGGGCAGGTGGCAGAGGTCGGCCACGGCTTCGGGCGCGCCCTTGGTGGCTACGGTGTCGTGCGCCGAGGTGCCATCGCGCCACAGGTGGCTCATGGCCAGCAGCTGGGGCGACAGCTCGTATTCGCGTGCCAGCGACCATGTGGGGTGCAGGTGCTCGGTGTCCACCAGGTGGTCCGCCGCCATGCGGTGAAAGGCCTGCTCCATGGGGTCGTGCGGTTCGATCTCGCTGGCCAGCACGGCGTATTCGAGCAGTTCGTGGAAGGCATCGGGCAGCGCGCTGCCATCCGCTGCGGCGGGCAGGTTCTGCACATCCAGCTCCTGGCCCGCAATGCACAGCGCCGCCACGGCCATGCGGTTTTGCGTCAGGGTGCCGGTCTTGTCCACGCACAGCACCGTGGTCTGGCCCAGCGTCTCGATGGCGTTGAGCCGCCGCGTGAGCACCTGCTGCGCCGCCAGCCGCCGCGCGGCCAGGGCCAGGAAGATGATCATGATCACGGGCAGCTCTTGCGGCAAAACCCCCATGGCCAGCGTGATGCCCGCCAGCACGGCCTGCAGCCAGTCGCCCCGCAGCGCCCAGAACAGGACCACCAGCAGCGCGCACAGCGACAGGCCGATGACCACCAGCTTGCGTGTGAGCCGCGCCATCTCTTCACGCAGCGGCGAAGCCTGCAGGGCAATGGTGTCGAGCGACTGGCCGATGCGACCCAGCTCCGTGTGGCGCCCCACGGCAGTCACCTGCAGCAGACCCTGGCCGCTGACCACCAGCGTGCCTGCAAACACCTTGTCGGATGGTTGTTTGGCCACAGGCTCGGATTCGCCGGTCAGCATCGATTCGTTGGCGGCCAGCTCGTGGGCCTGCAGCAGCGTGCCGTCGGCCGGGATGCGGTCGCCTTCGGCAATCATCAGAAGGTCTTCGCGCACCACGTCGCGGCCTGCAATGCGCACCAGGGTGCCGCCGCGCAACGCCAGCGCTCGGGGGCTGGAGAGGTCGCGCAGGGCGTTCAGCGCGTTGTCGGTGCGCCGCTCCTGCAGCACCGTGATCGCCATGATGATGACCACAAAGCCCAGCAGGATCAGCGCCTCATGCGCATCGCCCATCGCGAGGTAGATGGCGCCTGCGCCCAGCAACAGCAGGAACATGGGCTCGGTGACCACATCCCAGGCCATGTCGCGCAGCGTGCGGCGCTGGGTGATGCCCAGTTCGTTGGGCCCCTCGTCGCGCAGGCGCTGGGCGGCCAGGGCCGGGTCGAGCCCGGTGGGGGAGTCGGTAGGTGGCATGGGGTGTGTGAGGCTGCGTTGCACAGAGGATGCAATGGTGTAAAGGTTATACCGCGCACCGATGTCTGCAGCCCTGACGCAGCGCAGTGGGCCGCACCCGATACCTCTCCTTCACACCTCGCACATCACAAAGTCAGCCTTGCCAACATTGCATTCGGGGCAGCGCCAGTCGTTGGGCACGTCGGCCCAGCGGGTGCCGGGCGCGATCCCATGGTCAGGCAGGCCTGCAGCCTCGTCGTAGATCCAGCCGCAAACGGCACACATGTAGATTTTCATGGCGTGGTTCCTTCGTCATGGGGTTGGGCGTCAGTCGTCATCGTGGTGCCGCTGGCGTTCGGTCGATGTGCCGTTGGCCACCCATCCGCTGGGCGACTGCTGCCACTGCCAGGCGCCAAAGGTCAGGGTTGCGATCAGCAGCAGGGCGGCGAGCCAGGTGCGGTTCTTGGGGACCAGGTCGGGCCCCTTGCCCTCCACCCGGCCGGTGAGCATGGGCAGGGCCTGGTTCTTGCGGCGCAGCACGCTCAAGCCAGCAATCAGCGCGATATGGGCCAACACCACAAACAGAAGAGCGTTGCCGAAGAACTCATGCACTTCTTCCATCGCTTCGCCCATCCAGTTGCCACCCAGCGCAGCGCCCCAGTCGTTGTACGTGGCGTAGCCACTGAGGGTGAGGGGCACCACCAGCGCCAGCAGCAGCACGATGGCCAGCGCCATCAGCAGGTTCTGGCCCTGGCGCCAGTTGATTTGCGTGACCGATGTGGCCTGGGGCAGGGCGCGCAGCCATGCGGGCGCCCCCGCCAGCTTGCGCCCCAGCAGGCCCAGGCCCGAGGTGCGTGGCCCGAAGATGCCATACATCAGGCGAAAGCCCAGCAGCCCCGCCATGGTGTAGCCCAGTGTGACGTGCAGCAGCCGCCAGTGCTCGCCATCGGCCGTGGCGTAGGCCCCGGCAAAGCACAGTGCAAACAGCCAGTGGAACATGCGCGTGGGCGCATCGGTCACCCGGCGGCTGGGGGCCTTGGCGGGTGCGGGTTGCGCCGAGGCGTCGGCGGGATGGAGGGTGGGTGTGTTGTTCATCGTGTTTTCCTTGATCGGATACAGGTCAGATTCAATGCAGATCGAGAGCGGCGAACAGGGCTCAGCGAAGCGGTTCTGGCGAGGCGCTGTGTCGCAGGCAGTACGGTCAGTACGACAAGACACAGCAACGACGCCAGAAGAGTTCTGTTCACCGCTCTCAGTCGTTCCAGGCGCGGCGGGAACGGGCATCCAGCCCTACCGGCATGCGCAGGTTGTGTTCATCAAACTGCCCCTGGTCTGCGCCCGTGTGGCAGGCCGCACAGTTGGCGGCGCTTTTCACGCTGGCGAGCTTCCAGGTGGTGGGTTCGATCTTTCGGTGCTTGCGTTCAAACCAGGCCGAGCGGGTGATACGGTCCTCGGGTGGCTCCTCGTTCACCCGCTTGTAGGTGCCTGCGTGGGCCTGCAGCCACTGGTTGAGTTGGCGTACGGTGGCGGCGTCCAGCGATGCGTCGGTGCCGTAGTGTTTGTCGAGGCCCGTCATCACGCGGTTCCAGGATGCTGCGGGCAGCAGGCCTGGCGGGTAGGCGGTGTGGCAGGCGGCGCATTCCTGCGTGTAGGCGTTGGGCACATTGCGGGGCATGGCACGCCCGCTGTCCGCGTGGGCGCTGGTGAGGGACAGCAGGGCGAGTGCGCACGCAGCGGCGGCCAGGGTCGCAGGGTGTAGTAGGACTGGTTTTTTCATGACGTTCTCAGGGCTTGAGGGCGTTGAGGTAGGCCAGCACGTCGGCCTTTTCCACCGCGGTGCATTCACGGCTCAGCACGTCGTTGCAGTTGCGGCGGAACCACTTGTCCACCTTGGCGGTGTCGATAAAGGCCTTGGGGTTGAAGGCTGGGGCCAGGGGCGCAATCGGCTTCCCGGTGCTGGCATGTTTGCCCTGCGCGGTGGGCGGTGTGCCGTGGCAGGATGCGCAAGACCACTCGCCGCCATGGCGCGTGGTGAAGAACGCTTTGCCCTTGTCGGCGTTGCCCGGGCTGCCGGCCTGCGCGCTCCAGTGGGCAAGCTGTTGGGCGGCTGTGGTGTCGGCGGCTTGGCTCGTGCCAGCGGCTGCCAGTGCGCAGAGCGCGGCCAAGGTCAGGGTGCGAAGGGAAGTCATGCCAGGGTCCTCGTGGGTTTTGTCTTGTGCGGCCATTGTTGAAATCCCTGCCTGAACGGCGCGTGAAAGGTCTGTTCATCGGCTGTTCAGATTTCGCGCGGGACAATGCGGCCATGTTTTTCTCTCTCCAACCTGGTTCTGCGCACAGCCCCGTGAAGCGGTGGCGTCTGGCGGCCTGCGTGCTGTGCGCTGCTGCGCTGGCCGCGCCACCCGCTGGGGCCAGCGGCAAGGACGACCACGACCGTGCCCGCCAGGCCGTGCAGGCGGGCCAGGTGCTGCCGCTGCCCACGGTGCTGGAGCGCCTGCAGCGCGAGATGCCGGGCCAGGTGCTGGAAGTGGAGCTGGAGCAGGAGCGCGAGCGCTGGATTTACGAGATCAAGCTGCTGACGCCTGCCGGGCAGTTGACCAAGGTCAAGCTCGATGCGCGCACCGCCGAGGTGCTGCGCATCAAATCGCGCGACGATCAGCGCACCGGCCGATAACACGGCCAGCACCGACCCCGTGGTTCACTGCCCATGCGCATCCTCCTGGTAGAAGACGACACCCTGCTACGCGCCCAGCTGCGCACCGCGCTGCACGATGCGGGCTACACCGTGGACGAGGCCGACAACGGGCGTGACGCGCAGTTTCTGGGCGAGACCGAAGCGGTGGATGCCGTGGTGCTGGACCTGGGCCTGCCGGTGGTGGATGGGATCTCGGTGCTCAAGCGCTGGCGTGCCCAGGGGCGCAACATGCCGGTGCTGATCCTCACGGCGCGCGACAACTGGCACGAGAAGGTCGCAGGCATTGATGCGGGTGCCGACGACTACCTGACCAAGCCCTTTCACATGGAAGAACTGCTGGCGCGACTGCGGGCCCTGATCCGCCGCGCCAGCGGGCAGGCGTCTGCCGTGCTGCAGTGCGGCGACTTGCAGCTGGACACCCGCAGCGGCCGCGTGACCCATGCTGGCCAGCCTGTGGTGCTCACTGCGCACGAATACAAAGTGCTGAACTATTTCATGCACCGCCCCGGTGTGCTGGTGTCGCGCGCAGAGCTGGTCGAACACATCTATGCGCAGGACTTTGACCGCGACTCCAACACCATCGAAGTGTTTGTGGGGCGGCTGCGCAAGAAGTTGCCCGGCACCTGTATCGAAACGGTGCGCGGCATGGGCTACCGACTGGTGCCGCCATGAGCTGGGGCGGTTTTCCTGCTGCGGCCTGGCACTGGTCGCGGTCGTTGCGGTTCCGTCTGCTGGCGGTCACGGTGGTGGGTGTGGCCGTGGCTGTGTTGCTGGCGGGGCTGGTGCTCAGCGGGCTGTTCCGCGAGCATGTGCAGCGGCAGTTTGAGGCCACCCTTTTGCAGCAGCTGGACCAGGTCACGGCGCGGCTGGAGTTCGACGGCCAGGGCCAGCCGGTGGTTGCAGCGCAGACGCTGTCGGACCCGCGCTGGCTCAAGCCGTACTCGGGCCTGTACTGGCAGGTGGATGCCATGGCGCCCGACGGGCGCAGCCGGGTCGGGGTGTTGCGCTCGCGCTCCTTGTGGGATACCAGCCTGGTTTTGCAGGCCGATGCGTTGACCGATGGGGCCGTGCATGTGCACGAAGTGGTCGGCCCGCAGGGCGCGCCCTTGCTGGTGCTGGAGCGCACGGTGCGTGCCGGGGGCGTGGATGCGGCGCGCTGGCGCCTGATCGTGGCGGCCGATCTGCAGGCCACACAGGCGGCCACTGCGCAGTTCACGCGCGTGCTGGGTTTGTCGCTGCTGGTGCTGCTGGCGCTGCTGGCAGCGGCCGCCTGGGCCCAGGTGGCGGTGGGGCTGAAACCCTTGCAGGCGCTGCAGCGGGGCTTGCAGGATGTGCAGCAGGCTCGCACCACCCAGTTGCAGGGGGCATTCCCTGCAGAGGTGCAACCGCTGGTGAATGACTTCAACGCCGTGCTCGCCCGCAATGCCGAGGTGGTGGAGCGTGCGCGCACGCAGGCAGGCAATCTGGCGCACGCATTGAAAACACCGCTTTCGGTGCTGGAGAACGCGGCCCGCGCGCCTGCAGCCAAGGACGGCACCGCGATGGCTGCGCTGGTGCACGAGCAGGTGCAGGTGGCGCAGCGCCACATCGACTGGCACCTGGCGCGTTCGCGCGTGGCCGCATCGGTGCACCTGCCGGGCCAGCGCACAGCACTGGAGCCGGTGGTGGCAGGGCTGGTGCGGGTCATGAACAAGGTGCATGCCGGGCGGGGCGTGGGCATCACCGTCGGGCAGCCCGATGCCCCCCTGTTCTTTGCGGGCGAGGCGCAGGATTTGCAGGAAATGCTGGGCAACCTGCTGGACAACGCCTACAAATGGGCGCGGTCCAGCGTGCGGGTGCAAGCGCTCGCCGATGGCGGGCAGCCGCTGCAGATCGTGGTCAGCGTCGAGGACGACGGCCCTGGCATTGGCGCCGCGCAACGTGCGCTGGCTCTGGAGCGCGGCGTGCGGCTGGACGAAACGGTGCCAGGCACAGGGCTGGGCTTGGCCATCGCGCAGGACCTGGCGGCCCTGTACGCAGGGCGCCTGGATCTTCAGTCTTCCGAACTGGGTGGGTTGCAGGCCGCACTCACCTTGCCTGCCGCCCGGCAAGCCTCGCCGCAATGACGGCGGGACCTGTCTGCCTTGCGGTGCAGATTCCGCATGCGGGCAGGTATATGAAGCAGAAAAATGGCCGTCTGCGCCCGACCGTATTTGATTGTTTGCTATAAATAAAATAGCAATTTACATCCGGCTGTCCACGCTGTTGCGCATGGCGGCCTCTGCCACGGCGTCCAGGGCGCCGTCCACCACGGTCTGCTGGGCAATGATGTGCATGGCGCCTTGCTGGATGAGGCGGTCCACCAGCCGCAGCGTCATCGACTGCGTATGGCCCGATGCGCTGGTGAAGAGGAAGAAGTTGCCGTGCGAGCCGATCCAGGACAGCTGGGTGCGCTCCCACCGGCCGGCCACCAGCAGGTTGACCCAGCTGCCAATCGCCAGGGGTGGCAAGGCTGGTGCAGTTCCGCTGGCGGGTGTCGGCGCAGGCCCGGGGCTCTCGGATTCGGGGGCCTGGGAGGACTCCATGAACCCGGACTCCTTGGCCTCGGAGGGGGCGACCCAGGGGTCGTCGTCGCCCAGCGGCGCGGGCTGGGGCAGGGCGGGGGGCTCGGCGCGGGGTGCGGGGGCGCGGGTGGCCGCGCGCGGGCCGGGTTTGAAGGCCTGCTGGTGCAGCTGCATCAGCAGCGCGAAGATGGCTTCGGTCCGTTCTGCAGGGTAGTCGATGGAGGCCAGGCCCTCGCGCAGCTTGGCCAGCAGCTTGGGCAGCAGGCGTGCAAGCTGGCCGGTGTTCTTGCGGGTCAGCTCGGGCTGGGTGCTCCAGATCAGGGCCTCCACCAGCTCGTGGTAGCGGCCGGGGTCGGTGCTGTGGCTGGTGTCGGCCAGGCGTGCCTCGGCCATCACCTGGGCCCAGGGGCCCAGCAAAAAGCGCGAGACGGCGTCGGGCACCTTGCCGATGTCCGGCAGCAGCCAGATCTCGCGCGAGATCTGCGCGGCCAGCAGGTGGCGCCGCTCGGCATGTTCGAGTGCCTCGATGGCGCGCTGGCGCTCTTGCTTGCGCGCTTGCTCCTTTTGCGCCCACTTGGCGTGCAGCTGCTGCAGCACCTGCTCGAAATCCTCCGGCCCTTCGACGGTGGCGGTGGACAACGGCCCGGCGATGTTCATGAGCGAGCGCATGAAACTCTGGAAGCCCGGCGCCTCGGTGCTGTCAAACGCCAGGCTGCGGTCGGTGATGTCCTGCAGCAGACGGCGTGCCGCGTGTTCCTTGTGGCTGAAGAAGCGGGTGTCGGTCAGCGCCAGCTGCATCAGGGCGGGCTCCAGGGCACGGATGAACTGTTGCACGGGCCACAGCAGCCGGTTGTCGCGCGCGATGTTGTCCACCATCAGCGCCACCACCTCGGTGCTCAGGGCCTGGGCCAGCCCGCCGGTGTGCTGGCGCGGCGGGCTGGCGGGGGGGCCTTCGGGGCTGGTGTCGGCACTGCCTGCAGCCTGTGCGCGCTGGTTGCCCAGGCGCTCCATCATCTGACCGACCTGGTTCATCTCCTGCAGCGCCTCGAAGGCGGCGGGCACGGTCATGGCGAAGTCGGTGGCGGGCGGGTCGATGCGGGGGAGCGAGTCCGGATGCTCGAACTCGCGGGAAAAGCGTTCGGCAAAGGTCTCGGGGGCCGCCGGGGGCTGCGCGGGGGGGGCGGCCTCGTCCAGCTCGCCCAGCAGCAGGCGGCGCAGGCGGCCGAGCGTGAGCAGCGGGTCGGCGGTGGCGGGCTCGGGGTGATCGATGGGGCCCACATCATGGGCGGGGCCTGACTCAAAGCCAAAGCCGGGCGATGCGCCGCCCTCAGCGGGGGCTACATACACATACTGGCCGTTGGCCTGGCGCATGGCGTAGCCCACGGGCTGCACGCCGCTTTGCTTGAGCCGCTCGGTCTGCGCGACATACAGCGCCCGCAGCTCCTTGCCCAGCGCCTGCGCCATCTGCCCCATCCAGTCGTGCCGCACCTGCTCGGTGACCTGCATCTGCGACACCACGGTCTGCAGCGCCTGCAAAAAAGCGTCGGGGCGCAGCGGGTTGTGCTCGGGCCGCACCTGCGGCTGCCCCAGGGCCGCGCAGACCAGGGCGTCGAGTTCGGCCAGCGGCCCCTCGACGGCCGAGGCCAGCACCTGGCGGGCGCGGGCGCGTTCCACGCTGTCGCTGATCTGGGTCTCGTCCATCAGCTCCAGCTCGTCGAAATGCACGCTGAACAGCGAGCGTGTGGCCTTTTCTTCCTTGTGTCCGGATTGTTGCTCCAGGGCCTTGCGCAGCGCCTCGGGGTAGCGCTCGCTCATCACCCCGTTCAGCCGCATGAGCTGCTGGCGGGCTTCGAGCATGGCGTGGTGCTCTCCCGGGGTGCGGGCCTGGTCCAGGCGCTGCTGCAGGGACATGCGCGTGGCCTCGGCAATGCGCTCCATCAGCGGGCGGGCCCCGGCGACCACGTCCTCGACGATGCGCTGGTACAGCGGGGCGTGGGGCCCGGAGGGAGCGGGGGCGGCAGACGGTGTGGTGTGATTCAAGGCCATCTTTTCTGGAGAAAAACCGTTGTCCCGGATGGTAAGCGGCAAAAAAGGGGCCGAAGCCCCTTTTTGACGGTGATAAGACCGTAAACACGTTCCAAGGGTTTACCCGCCGTGGAACTTGACCACCAGCGGCACGATGAGCAGCGCCACGATGTTGATGATCTTGATCAGCGGGTTGATGGCCGGGCCCGCCGTGTCCTTGTAGGGGTCGCCCACAGTGTCGCCGGTCACGGCGGCCTTGTGCGCCTCGCTGCCCTTGCCGCCGTGGTGGCCGTCCTCGATGTACTTCTTGGCGTTGTCCCAGGCGCCGCCACCGGTGCACATGCTGATGGCCACGAAGAGGCCGGTGATGATGGTGCCCATGAGGAGCCCACCCAGCGCCTTGGGGCCCAGCAGCAGGCCCACCACCAGCGGTGCAATCACGGGCAGCAGGCTGGGGACCACCATCTCCTTGATGGCGGCGGTGGTGAGCATGTCCACGGCCTTGCCGTACTCTGGCTTGCCGGTGCCGTCCATGATGCCCTTGATGGTGCTGAACTGGCGGCGTACCTCCACCACCACGGCCCCGGCAGCGCGGCCCACGGCCTCCATGGCCATGGCGCCGAACAGGTAGGGGATCAGCCCGCCGATGAACAGGCCCACGATGACCAGCGGGTCAGACAGGTCAAAGCTGATGGATTTGCCGTAGGTTTCGAGCTTGTGCGTGTAGTCGGCAAACAGCACCAGCGACGCCAGCCCGGCCGAGCCGATGGCGTAGCCCTTGGTCACGGCCTTGGTGGTGTTGCCCACCGCGTCCAGCGGGTCGGTGATGTCGCGCACGCTGCTGGGCAGCTCGGCCATTTCGGCAATGCCGCCTGCGTTGTCGGTGATGGGGCCATAGGCATCCAGCGCCACCACAATGCCTGCCATGCTCAGCATGGCCGTGGCCGCCACTGCAATGCCATACAGCCCGGCCAGGCCGTAGGCCACGATGATGGCCGTGCACACAAACACCACTGGCCAGGCCGTGGAGCGCATTGACACCCCCAGGCCCGCAATGATGTTGGTGCCGTGGCCGGTGGTGGACGCCTGGGCGATGTGCTGCACGGGCGAGTATTGCGTGCCGGTGTAGAACTCGGTGATCCACACCAGCACGGCCGTCAGCACCAGGCCCGTGGCGCAGGCGCCAAACAGGCGCAGCTGGCTGCCGCTGGCGGCCACCGCGTTGTCCGGGATGATCCACAGCGTGACGAAGTAGAACGCCACCAGCGAGAGCACACCCGCAATCGCCAGGCCCTTGTACAGCGCGGGCATCACGTTCTTCATGCCGGGCGATGCCTTCACGAAGAAGCAGCCGATGATGGACGCGATGATGGACACGGCCCCCAGCGCCAGTGGGTAGACCACGGCGTTGACCGGCGCGGTGGCCACCAGCAGCGCGCCCAGCACCATGGTGGCGATCAGCGTCACCGCGTAGGTTTCGAACAGGTCGGCCGCCATGCCCGCGCAGTCGCCCACGTTGTCGCCCACGTTGTCGGCGATCACGGCGGGGTTGCGCGGGTCGTCTTCAGGGATGCCTGCCTCGACCTTGCCCACCAGGTCGGCGCCCACGTCGGCGCCCTTGGTGAAGATGCCGCCGCCCAGGCGCGCAAAAATGGAGATCAGCGACGAGCCGAAGGCAAAGCCGATCAGCGGGTTGAGCAGCGTGGCCAGCTTGGTGTTGGGCGTGAGGTTGCCGTTGCCCGCCAGGAACCAGTAGAACGCCGTGACGCCCAGAAGCCCCAGCCCCACCACAAGCATGCCGGTGATGGCCCCGCCGCGAAACGCCACATCCAGCGCCGGGCCGATGCCTTGCGTGGCGGCCTGCGCCGTGCGCACATTGGCCCGCACCGACACGTTCATGCCGATGAAGCCGCAGGCGCCCGAGAGCACTGCGCCCACCACAAAGCCCACCGCCGTGGTGCCGTCCAGAAAAATACCGATGAGGACCGCCAGCACCACGCCCACGAGGGCGATGGTCTTGTATTGGCGGGCGAGGTAGGCAGCGGCACCGGCCTGGATGGCGGCGGCGATTTCCTGCATGCGGGCATTGCCCGGGTCCTTGGCGAGGATCCATCCCCGCGCCCAGATCCCGTAGGCCACCGCAATCAATCCGCAAACCAGAGCCAGTATCAGGGGGGCAGTCAGCGCTGTAGTTCCAGCCATTCGTCACTCCTTTCAATCTTTGCAGTTGCACGGAAGGAAACATCACAACGCAGGTCGGTGGTGCTTCCGCTGCGTTGCTTCCTCGTGCTCCTGCGCCGCTTGAAAAGGGCGGGGAGTCGATTGGCCAACGGGCCCAATTTACAGCCAAACCATGGTTTGCAAGCGGGTAGAAAGGGACCTGCGCCTAAAATCAGGGTTAATCCCGACGCTTCATGGCGCTTGTTTGCGTTGCGTCAGCGCTCTGTGCATCGCGGGTTGCCGTTACCCAAACCACTATTCAAAGACATGTCCCTCAACAACGTCACCCCTGGCAAGAACGCCCCTGAAGCCTTCAACGTGGTCATCGAAATCCCGATGAACGCGGACCCGATCAAGTACGAAGTGGACAAGGAATCCGGCGCGATCTTCGTGGACCGCTTCATGACCACGGCCATGCACTACCCCACCAACTACGGCTATGTGCCGCAGACCCTGTCGGGCGACGGTGACCCGGTGGACGTGCTGGTGATCACCCCCTACCCGCTGCACCCCGGCGTGGTGGTGCCCTGCCGCCCCCTGGGCATCCTGATGATGGAAGACGAAGCAGGCGTGGACGGCAAGGTCATCGCCGTGCCCACCTCCAAGATCCTGCCCATGTACGACCACTGGAAGACCATCGACGACGTGAACGCCATGCGCCGCAACGCCATCGCCCACTTCTTCGAGCACTACAAGGACCTGGAAAAGGGCAAGTGGGTCAAGGTGCTCGGCTGGGAAGGCATCGAGTCCGCCAAGAAGGAAGTCGTGGACGGCATCGAGAGCTACAAGAAGTCGCAGGCCTGAGGCGCACCTGCCCAGGTGTGCTGCCCGGGTGTGCTGCCCGGGTGTGGCGCCCGGGTTGTATGCAAAAAAGGCCTTCTGCGCGCGTCCATCAAGCGCAGATAGCTATAAAAATTGAAGCATGCAAGCCCCGGCGGCCTGCATGCTTTTTTCTTGCTGGCGTGCAGCAGGGCTGGGGGCGCATCCGGGTCCCGCCCGAGGCGCAGAGGCCCGCCGCGCTGCTAGACTGGTGCTTCAAATTGTTACAAATCGCCCGGTGCCGGAAGGCCGGTCCGGGCCGTGCGTCAGGGGGCTGCGGCACTGTGGCTCCGGGTTTTTGGAAGGGTGATACATGAAAGTTTCCGATCTGCGCATCGGCGTCAAACTGGGTGCTGGGTTTTTGGCGGTGGTGCTGCTCACCACGGTGCTGGGCCTGATTGCGCTGGTGCAGATGTCGCGCATCCACAGCAATGCCGACGAGATCGCCAACAACCTGCTGCCCAGCGTGGCGCAGACCGGGGACCTGCGTGTGCTCTACAACCGCATGCGCCGCTCCGAGGCAGGCATGGTCACCGCGCGCAGTCTGGTGGAGGTCAAGGCGTTTTCCGAGCAGGTGGCCCTGCGCGTCAAGGACATCGAGCGGGTCGAGAAAACCTACGAGCCCCTGATCAGCAGCCCCAAAGAGCGCGAGATCTTTGACGCCTACAAAAAACGCAAGGCCGATTACGCCGTGCTGCAGGCCAAGCTGGTCGAGATTGCCAACGGCGTGGATTTCTCCACTGCCGAGACGCTGGAGCTGACCAGCGATGCCCTGTCCATGGTCTATGCCGGTGAATCCGAAGGCGCGTTTGTGGCCGTGGCCGAAACGCTGGGCCAGCTGCAAAGGCTCAACGCAGACAACGCCACGCAGGCCAGCGAGGAGGCCCGCCAGGTGTTCAGCATGGCGCGCATCTCGCTGCTGGTGACGCTGGCCGTGTGTGTGGTGCTGGCTGCGCTGCTGGGCGTTGGTATCACCCGCGCCGTCACCCGCCCGGCGCACCATGCGGTGCGCGCAGCCCGCGCGATTGCCGAGGGCGACCTCACCATCGACGTGCCCGCTGGCGGCAAGGACGAAATGGGCCAGCTGCTCACGGCCCTGGCCGACATGCGCGACAACCTGGCCCGCGTGGTCACGGGCGTGCGCAGCAACGCCGAAGGCGTTGCGTCGGCGAGCTCGCAGATTGCGTCGGGCAACAACGACCTGAGCGCGCGCACCGAACAGCAGGCATCGGCGCTGGAAGAAACGGCCGCCTCGATGGAAGAGCTGGGCTCCACCGTGCGGCAGAACGCCGACAACGCACGCCAGGCCAACCAGCTGGCCGTGAGCGCCAGCACCGTGGCCGTGCAAGGCGGCGACGTGGTGGCCGAAGTGGTCGAGACCATGAAAGGCATCAACGCCAGCAGCAACAAGATTGCAGACATCATCAGCGTCATCGACGGCATCGCCTTCCAGACCAACATCCTGGCCCTGAACGCCGCTGTCGAGGCCGCCCGGGCCGGAGAACAAGGCCGGGGCTTTGCCGTGGTGGCAGGGGAAGTGCGCAGCCTGGCAGGGCGCAGCGCAGAAGCCGCCAAGGAAATCAAAAGCCTCATCACTGCCAGCGTCGAACGCGTGGAACAAGGCACCGCGCTGGTCGACAAGGCCGGAGCCACCATGACCGAAGTGGTCGCCTCCATCCGGCGCGTGACCGACATAATGGGTGAGATCAGCGCCGCCAGCAGCGAACAAAGCGCAGGCGTGGGCCAGGTGGGCGAAGCCGTCACACAGATGGACCAAGCCACCCAGCAAAACGCAGCCCTGGTGGAAGAAATGGCAGCGGCCGCCAGCGCGCTGAACGCCCAGGCAGGCGAACTCGTCAACGCCGTGGCCGTGTTCAAGCTGGACGCCCACGCCACCAGCACCGCCCAACGCAGCAGCAGCCACAGCACAGCAACACCAGCGCGGACCCCCATCCCGGCGCCCAGCCACAGCGCCCCGCGCAGCACCCCGGCCAAACCCGCCAGCCTGGGCGCACGCAAACCCGCCGCCAAGCCAGCGGCCAGCCTGGCAGCGCCCAAGGCGGCAGCGAGCACCCCACCAGCAGCCAAGGCCCACAGCCCTGCACCAGCGCCAGCGCCCAAGGCAGGGGGCAGCGACGACGACTGGGAGAGCTTCTGAGCGGAGGGGGCATGGAGGAGGGAAAACCTCAACCAAAATGGCCGTTACCGCGCGACTGGATTGCCTGAATAGCTATCAAAAATAGAGCGTTGCCAAGGCTGGGCAGGGCCACGCAGCACGAAGTGACGCAACGCAACGCGGGGCAGCACTGCACAACCAAAAAAGCACGCAGAGGGGGCATCCTTCTGCGTGCTTTTTGGTTTGTGGGGGACGTGCCCCGGTGTCAGCGGTGCGGGTCGGGATACAGCAGCTGCAGCCCCGGCAGCTGGGGCCGCTGGAAGGGTTGCCACACCACGCCGGGCCCCTGGGGCTGGCCCAGCCGGTCGGCCACGGCCCACCAGGCGCTGGGGTTCAGGCCAATGCCGAAGTGGCTGGCCACCACCTCGATGTTTTCAGTGTGCGGGTTGTGGTCGGCAGGCGCCTGGATGCTGCCGCGCCAGGCCACCACGCCGTCGGTGCGCGAGAAGATGCTGGTGGTGGGCACGGGCGGTGCCTCGGGCAGGTTGTAGTTCTCGGTCTCGCGTTCGATGCTGCGGCCGCTCGCAAACTGGTAAATGCGCCAGGCGTTGGTGGAGCGGTGGTGCCCGGCAAAGGGCGTGCCGAGCGTGATCACGCAGCGCACCAGGTCGGGCATCTCCTTGGCCAGCTCGCGGGCGTAGATGCCGCCCAGGCTCCAGCCCACCAGGCTGACCTTGTGGCCGCTGGCATCGGCCGCTTCCTGTAGCTGGCGCTTGGCGGTTTCCAGCACGCCATCGCGCGGGCCCAGGTTCAGGCCCTGGCCCCAGCCCAGGGTGTCGTAGTTGCGCGATTCAAGATAACGGCGCAGCGGCATGGTGGTGGCATCGCCCGCCGTGAGCCCGGGAAACACGATCACGGTGTGCCCGTCGCCCAGCGGCGCGCGCTGCAGCACGGGCCAGGCAGGCAGCACGGCGCCAAACTCCCAGGGGGCGCGCAGCTCCAGCGCCAGCAGGGGCAGGCCGGGGGGCGGCAGGTCGGTGGGGTCGGATTCTTTCTTGTTGAACAGAGCCATCAATTCATCGTTTCAAAGCGGGGCGGCACACCGGGCGTGTGGCTTGCGGCGACGGTAGCATTTTTTCGGCAGACGGCCGGGGGTGGAAATGGAGCTAGCTCTCCAATTCCTGCCCGGGGCAGGGCGGTGAAAACGGGGCGGCAAGGTTCCAAACTCCACCTGAAGACGGGCTGACGATGGGTGTGTTTTGACCGATTTTGTTATTAATTGCAACTGTTCGCTGCTATGCTTTCTTCACGCTTGCGCGGGCAAAGAACAGGTTCTGTGGTTCCGGTAGACCGCGTGCCTTGCCGAACAACCCCTCCATCCAGAAAGACTGCGTCCATGACCGTCGTATCCGCCCCTGCGCCCTCCCATGCATCCGCCCCCCAGCGCTCTGCTGCCGTGACCACCGCAGCGTCGGTGGGCCGCGAATACCTGACCTTCCGCCTGGGGGCCGAGGAATACGGCATCGACATCCTGCGCGTGCAGGAAATCCGCTCGTACGAGCCGCCCACGCGCCTGGCGCATTCGCCCGATTTCATCCGGGGCGTGATCAACCTGCGCGGCCGCATCGTGCCCATCCTGGACTTGCGCGTGAAGCTGCAATGCCCCGAGGCGAGCTACACCGACTTCACGGTGGTCGTCATCCTGGACATCGGCGCCACGGTGATTGGTGCCGTGGTGGATGCCGTGGCCGACGTGGTCACCCTCACCCCCGATGCCATCAAGCCCACGCCCCAGTTCGAGCGCCAGGGCCATGTGGACCCGGCCTTTGTCACCGGCATCGCCAGCCTGGGCGAACGCATGCTGATCGTGATGGACATCGAGGCCCTGCTCAGCAGTGACGAAATAGGACTGGTGACAAAAGCCACGCCGGAGTAAGGTATTTGCGCAACAAGTCCTCGACACTGGCTTGCGGCCCGGTCGTCGCCCAACGAATTCATAAGCAACCCCGAGGAGAAGCACAATGATCCAATGGAAGATATCCACCCGGCTAACCATCGCGTTTGCTGCCATGGTGCTGCTGCTGGTGGTGCTGGGCTCGGTCGCTCTGGCCCGCTCTGCCAGCCAGCGCGCCGCGCTCAATGACATCGTCGAAGTGCGCATCCCCATCACCAAGGCAATGGGCGTTCTGGCCGACGGGGTGAATGTCCAGGCCATTCAATTCCGCAACCTCGCGATCTTCACTTCCGACAACATTACCAAGCAGTCGCTGGAGCGTGTGACGGCGGCGCGCAGCGCCATCGCCGAGCAGATGAAAACGCTCACTACGCTCATCCAGTCGGAAAAGGGCAAGGAGATCCTGGCGCGTGTGCAGTCCAACCGTGCCGCCTTCCTCAAGCTGGGCGACGAATACCTGGCGCTGATCCAGCAGGGGCAAAGGGATGAAGCCCTGAAGCTGCTTGAAGAAAAGGTGCGCCCCACCCAGCTGGAGTACCAGAAGACCATCAAGGAGCAGGTGGACTACCAGGCCCAGGTGACTGCCGATGCGGGCCAGCGTGCCGAGGCCGCCGCCAGCGCCCTGCAGCGCGATGTGCTGATTGCAGGCGCCCTGGCGATTGCGGTGGCCATCTTCCTGGCAATCAGCATCATCCGCTCCATCACCCGCCCGCTGGCCCAGGCCGTGGAGGCCGCCGACCGCGTGGCCGCTGGCGACCTCAGCGGCCAGATCAACGTCCAGTCCAAGGATGAAACCGGCCAGTTGCTGGCCGCCCTGCAACGCATGCAGCAAAGCCTGGTCAACACGGTGAGCCTGGTGCGCAGCAACGCCGAAGGCGTTGCGTCGGCGAGCTCGCAGATTGCGTCGGGCAACAACGACCTGAGCGCGCGCACCGAACAGCAGGCATCGGCGCTGGAAGAAACGGCCGCCTCGATGGAAGAGCTGGGCTCCACCGTGCGGCAGAACGCGGACAACGCACGCCAGGCCAACCAGCTGGCCGTGAGCGCCAGCACCGTGGCCGTGCAAGGCGGCGACGTGGTGGCCGAAGTGGTCGAGACCATGAAAGGCATCAACGCCAGCAGCAACAAGATTGCAGACATCATCAGCGTCATCGACGGCATCGCCTTCCAGACCAACATCCTGGCCCTGAACGCCGCTGTCGAGGCCGCCCGGGCCGGAGAACAAGGCCGGGGCTTTGCCGTGGTGGCAGGGGAAGTGCGCAGCCTGGCAGGGCGCAGCGCAGAAGCCGCCAAGGAAATCAAAAGCCTCATCACTGCCAGCGTCGAACGCGTGGAACAAGGCACCGCGCTGGTCGACAAGGCCGGAGCCACCATGACCGAAGTGGTCGCCTCCATCCGGCGCGTGACCGACATCATGGGTGAGATCAGCGCCGCCAGCAGCGAACAAAGCGCAGGCGTGGGCCAGGTGGGCGAAGCCGTCACACAGATGGACCAAGCCACCCAGCAAAACGCAGCCCTGGTGGAAGAAATGGCAGCGGCCGCCAGCGCGCTGAACGCCCAGGCAGGCGAACTCGTCAACGCCGTGGCCGTGTTCAAGCTGGACGCCCACGCCACCAGCACCGCCCAACGCAGCAGCAGCCACAGCACAGCAACACCAGCGCGGACCCCCATCCCGGCGCCCAGCCACAGCGCCCCGCGCAGCACCCCGGCCAAGCCCGCCAGCCTGGGCGCACGCAAACCCGCCGCCAAGCCAGCGGCCAGCCTGGCAGCGCCCAAGGCGGCAGCGAGCACCCCACCAGCAGCCAAGGCCCACAGCCCGGCCCCGGCACCCGCCAAGAATGCAGGGGGCAGCGACGACGACTGGGAGAGCTTCTGAGCGGAGGGGCCATGGAGGAGGGGGAACCTCAACCAAAATGGCAATTACCGCGCGACTGGATTGCCTGAATAGCTATCAAAAATAGAGCATCGCAAAGGCTGGGCAGGGCCACGCAGCACGAAGTGACGCAACGCAACGCGGGGCAGCACTGCACAACCAAAAAAAGCACGCAGAGGGAGCATCCTTCTGCGTGCTTTTTTGTGAGGTTTTCAAGCGACAGCCCGCCCCCTGGTTGGCTTGAGGTTGTATTCAAACGTAACACAAAACGCTATGCTGGGACCGTTGCCTGGTCAATCGCTTGGCTGGGTGGACGGCATCCCTACCAGGAGAATTGCCATGAGCCAGTTCAAGATCTCCACCCGCCTTGCCGGATTGCTCACCGCCTTGTGCCTGCTGGTGCTGCTGGTGGGAGGGGCCGGGCTGTTTGGCATGGGCCAGTCCAACGCCGGGCTCAAGTCGGTGTACGACGACCGGGTGGTGCCGCTCAAGCAGATCAAGGTCGTGGCGGACATGTATGCCGTCAACGTGGTGGACACCGCCCACAAGGTGCGCGACGGCGCCATGACCCCCGCGCAGGGCGTGCAGTCGGTGGCCGATGCACGCAAGGCCATCGACAGCAACTGGAAGGCCTACCTGGCCACCCGCCTGGCGCCGGAGGAAACCCAGCTGGTGGCGCGCTTCAAGCCCCTGCAGGCCAAGGCTGATGCGGCCACCGACACCCTGGTCGGGCTCTTCAAGGGGGGCGACATGACCGCGCTGACCACCTATGCGGCCAAGGAGATGTACCCCGCCATCGACCCGCTGCAGGAGGTGCTGGGCCAGCTGATGCAAGTGCAGCTGGACTACGCCAAGGCCGAATATGACCGCGCAGCGGCGAGTTTTCAGACCATCCGGGCGCTCGCGCTCACGGCGGTGGTGCTGGGCATTTTGCTGGCGGTGCTGATGGGCGGGGCGATGATCCGGCAGATCTCGCGCTCGCTGGACAACGCAGTGCAGATCACCGACTCGGTCGCGCAGGGTGACCTCACGGTGCCCATCCACGCACGGGGCAAGGACGAGATCGCCCAGCTGTTGGGCGGCCTGACCACCATGCGCGACAACCTGGCCCATGTGGTGTCGGGTGTGCGCGGCAATGCACAGGGCGTGGCCTCGGCCAGTGCCGAGATCGCCTCGGGCAACAACGACCTGTCCATCCGCACCGAGCAGCAGGCCAGCGCGCTGCAGGAGACAGCCGCGTCGATGGAAGAGCTGAGCTCCACCGTCAAGCAAAACGCCGACAACGCCCGCCAGGCCAACCAGCTGGCGATGAGCGCATCTACCGTCGCAGGTCAGGGCGGCGACGTGGTGGCCGAGGTGGTGACCACCATGAAGGGCATCAACGACAGCAGCAAGAAGATCGCCGACATCATCAGCGTGATCGACGGCATCGCCTTCCAGACCAACATCCTCGCGCTGAACGCCGCCGTGGAGGCGGCCCGCGCAGGCGAACAAGGCCGTGGCTTTGCCGTGGTGGCGGGCGAGGTGCGCAACCTGGCCCAGCGCAGCGCCGAGGCGGCCAAAGAGATCAAGTCGCTCATCACCGCCAGCGTGGAGCGCGTGGAGCAGGGCACGCTGCTGGTGGACAAGGCCGGCACCACCATGACCGAGGTGGTCGGCGCCATCCGTCGCGTGACCGACATCATGGGCGAGATCAGCGCCGCCAGCAGCGAGCAGAGCACTGGCGTATCGCAGGTGGGCGAGGCCGTGACGCAGATGGACCAGGTCACGCAGCAGAACGCGGCTTTGGTGGAAGAAATGGCCGCGGCCGCCAGCAGCCTGAGCCACCAGGCCCAGGCCCTGGTGGGGGCCGTGGCGGTGTTCAAGCTATCGACCGACCAGGCGCGGGCCTCGCAGGGCGGCACCCCGGCAGCACATCCAGCACCTGTTGCCGCGCCCGCCAATGCGGCCCGTGGTAGCGGTGTGGGTGGCATGGCCCCTAAGAAAACGCTGGCGTTGCGGGCCGCGCCCACCAGTCCTGCGCACAAGGCCCCCGCGGCCCCGACCCCCGCTGCACCTGCGTCCCAGGCACGCAAGCCGGTGGCGGCAGGGGCGGAAGACGATTGGGAGAGTTTTTAAGATCCCTTGCGCAGGCAGGGCGGGCGCACTGCGCCCCCCAGGGGCAGGCGCTCAGGCCATCGTCTTGAACGGGCTGCGCGCCTGCAGCTCTTGCAGATAGCCCTCGACCCCCGCGCCTTCGCGCTCCAGGAAGCGCTCCACAGCCTCGGCAAAGGCCGGGTGCGCCAGCCAGTGGGCGCTGGTGGCCTGTACGGGCAGCAGGGCTCGGGCCATCTTGTGTTCGCCCTGGGCGCCGCCTTCAAACCGTTGCACGCCGTGGTCTATGCACCACTGCAGCGGCTGGTAGTAGCAGGCCTCGAAGTGCAGGCAGTCCACACGCTCCAAAGCGCCCCAGTAGCGGCCATAGGCCACCAGGTTTTGGTCTTTTAGGCCGTTACCGCCTGATGGGCTTGCCCCAATAGCTATCAAACTGGTAGCAATGGGGCGCCCATCACGCTCGGCCACAAACAGCAGCCAGGCCTCGGGCATGTGCGCCGCCATGCGGGCAAAGAAGTCCCGCGTGAGGTAGGGCGGGTTGCCGTGCTCCAGATAGGTGCGCTCGTAGCAGCGGTAGAAAAAATCCCAGTCAGCCGCGCTGATGTCGGCACCCCGCGACCAGCGGAAGCGAACCCCGGCCTCCGCCACGCGGCGGCGCTCCTGGCGGATCTTCTTGCGCTTGTCTTGAGAGAGGCTGGCGAGGAAGTGGTCGAAGTTCTGGTAGTGGTCGTTCTTCCAGTGAAACTGCACGGTGTGCCGCAGCATCCAGTCCTGCTCGGCGCCGGACTGCACATCGTCGCCACTCGCAAACAGCATGTGCACCGACGACACACCTTCCTGCTCGCACCACTGGCGCACCGCCTGCAGCAGCAGCGACCGCGTGGCCCCGTCGCGCGCCAGCAGCCGTGTGCCGGGCACGGGCGTGAAGGGCACGGCGACCACGGCCTTGGGGTAGTAGGGCACGCCGTGCTGCTCGTAGGCGCTGGCCCAGGCCCAGTCGAACACGTATTCGCCGTACGAGTGGTTTTTGAGGTACAGCGGGCAGGCGGCCACCAGGGTGTCGCCCTCCCACAGGGTCATGAAGCGGGGCATCCAGCCCGTGCGGGGCGTGGCGCTGCCGCTTTCGTGCAGGGCGGCCAGGTATTCGTGCCGCAGGAAGGGCGTGGGGTGGCTTTGTTGCGCCAGCAGGGCGTTCCAGGCCGCAGCATCCACATCCAGCGGGGACGCGAGCACGCGGGCGATAATGGCAGCTTCCTCAGCCATGCGCTCTCCCGTGCTGCCCACTGCAGCCCGGGGCTGCATGGGCGGTATCCAACCCGGCCAAAAGTGCCGACTCCAGTTCCATGACGCTCTCCATTTGCACTGCGCAGCTCAACTTTGTCGTGGGCGACATGCCCGGAAATGCGCAGAAGATCATTGCCGCCGCCCGCGAGGCCTACGCCCAGGGCGCGCGGCTGCTGCTCACCCCCGAGCTGGCCATTTGCGGCTATGCGGCCGAAGACCTGTTCTTGCGGCCCGCCTTCATTGCGGCCTGTGATGATGCCGTGAAAACCGTGGCCCGCGAGACTGCGGGGTTGAAGGGCCTGGCCATTGTGCTGGGCCACCCGCAGGCCCTGGCGCCCGATGCGCCGGCCTTCAGCGCCTGCCACAACGCGGCCAGCGTGCTGCGCGATGGCCGCATTGAACAGACCTACGCCAAGCGCGAGCTGCCCAATTACCAAGTCTTTGACGAGCGCCGCTATTTTGTGGCGGGCACAGAGCCCTGCGTGTTTGAGGTGGCGGGAGTGCGCGTGGGCCTGCTGGTCTGCGAAGACGCCTGGTTTGCCGATCCTGCGCGCAGCACGGCGGCGGCGGGCGCGCAGCTGCTGGCGGTCATCAACGCATCGCCCTTCCATCTTGGCAAAAGCGCCGAGCGCGAGGCCACCATGCGCGCGCGCGTGGCCGAGACGGGCCTGCCGCTGGTCTATGCCCACCTGGTGGGCGGGCAGGACGAGGTGGTGTTCGAGGGCCGCTCGTTTGCGCTGAACGCCGACGGCTCGGTGGCCGGGCGTGGCCCAGGTTTTGAAGAAAAACTGGTGTTTGCGCGCGTCCATCATGCGCAAGCAGCTATCAAAATTGAAGCGGACGTCGCGCCCGAGAAAAGCCTGGAGGCTGACCTGTGGGACGCCCTGGTGCTGGGGGTGCGCGACTATGTGGGCAAGAACGGCTTCCCCGGTGCGCTGTTGGGCCTGTCCGGCGGCATCGACTCGGCCCTGGTGCTGGCGATTGCGGTGGACGCGCTGGGGGCCGACAAGGTGCGCACGGTGATGATGCCGTCGCCCTACACGGCCGACATCAGCTGGATCGATGCGCGCGACATGGCTGAGCGCCTGGGCGTGCGATACGACGAAATCTCCATCAAGCCTCAGTTCGAGGCCTTCAAGGCCGCGCTGGCCGGCGATTTTGCAGGCCTGCCCGAGGACACGACCGAGGAGAATCTGCAGGCACGCATTCGCGGCACGCTGCTGATGGCGCTGTCCAACAAGTTTGGCGCCATCGTGCTGACCACGGGTAACAAGAGCGAGATGTCCACCGGCTACTGCACTCTGTATGGCGACATGGCGGGCGGCTTTGCGGTGATCAAGGACGTGGCCAAGACGCGGGTGTTTGACCTGGCGCGCTGGCGCAATGCCAACGACCCGTATGGCACGGGCGCCAATCCGATCCCCGAGCGCATCATCACCCGCCCGCCCAGCGCCGAGCTGCGGCCCGACCAGAAGGACCAGGACAGCCTGCCGCCCTATGAGGTGCTGGACGCCATCGTGGCGCGCTACATGGAGAACGATGAGCCCATCGAGTCCATCATCGCCAGCGGCTTTGCACGCGCCGATGTGGAGCGGGTCACGCGCCTCATCAAGCTCAACGAGTACAAGCGCCGCCAGGCGCCCGTAGGGATTAGAGTGACACGCCGCAGCTTCGGCAAGGACTGGCGTTACCCTATCACCAATAAATTCCGTGCCTGACGGCGGGTTTCTGACCGTTCCACCGTCGCGCCACCTGCTTTCCTCTATCTTTCACATCCTTCAGGAGACCCGCCATGAAAATGATCACCGCCGTCATCAAGCCCTTCAAGCTCGAAGAAGTCCGCGAAGCCCTGGCCGAATGTGGCGTGACCGGCCTCACCGTGACCGAGGTGAAGGGTTTTGGCCGCCAGAAGGGCCATACCGAGCTGTACCGCGGCGCCGAGTATGTGGTGGACTTCCTGCCCAAGGTGAAGGTCGAGGTGGTGGTGAAGTCCGAGGACGTGGACCGCTGCGTGGATGCCATCGTGAACGTGGCGCGCACCGGCAAGATCGGCGACGGCAAGATTTTTGTGACTGCTGTGGAGCGCGTGGTGCGCATCCGCACCGGGGATCTGGACGACGCAGCGGTCTGACGCTGGCTGGTTTCGGCTTTGGCCTGACGAGGCCATGGCCGTGGACCCATTGAGAAAGCAAAAAAGGGCGGATTCCTCATCCGCCCTTTTCTTTTTTGATGCGAGACCGCTTTGCCAGCAGTGTCAGATCACGTCGCGCAGTGGCACGGGGGCGTGGTCGGGCCCGGCCGACTGCACCAGGGTGCGGAGCAGCGCCTCGGCATCGGCAGACGCGTGCAGCAGGCCCATCTGCCATTCGCCCATGAAGCCGCTGGCCACGCTGTGGTTCAGGAAGCCTACGAGCCCGTCGTAGTAGCCCGCCACATTGAGCAGGCCCAAGGGTTTGTCGTGGTAGCCCAGCTGGCGCCAGGTCCACACTTCAAACAGTTCTTCAAAGGTGCCGATGCCGCCGGGCAGGGCGATGAAAGCGTCGCTGCGCTCGGCCATCATGGCCTTGCGCTCGTGCATGGTCTGCACGATGTGCAACTCGTCGCATTGGCGGTTGGCCAGTTCCTTGTCCACCAGCGCCTGGGGAATCACGCCCACCACCCGGCCACCGGCCTGGCGCGTGGCCTCGGCCACGGTGCCCATGAGCCCGCTACGGCCCCCGCCATAGACCAGTTGGCCACCATGGCGGCCGATCCAGGTGCCGACAGCCTTGGCGGCCTCGGCAAAGGCGGGGTTCTCGCCGGGGCGCGAGCCGCAGTACACGCAGACGGAAAAAGCCGGTTCAGCCATGGAAAAATCTCTGGAAAAGAGCCGCAGCCCAGATGCCAATGCACAGCAGCAGTGCCAGCAGCACGGCCGCGCTGCCCATGTCCTTGGCGCGCTTCGAGAGGTCGTGCCACTCGGGGCCGATGCGGTCGATGGCGGTCTCGATGCCCGTGTTGAGCAGCTCCACAATCATCACGATCACGACCGAACCGGCAAGCAGCGCCACCTCGACCCAGCTGCGCCCCAACCACAGCGACAGCGGCAGCAGCACCATGGCGGCGATGGCCTCCTGGCGGAAGGCCTTTTCGTTCCAGCCAGCGCGCAGGCCTTCGATGGAGTAGCCAGCAGCGTGCCAGATGCGGTTCAGGCCGGTGCGGGCCTTCTGCGGGTTGGCAGGGGCTGCCGAGGGGGAGGGGGATGCAGGCATGGACTTATTTTTTGGGGAATTCGTAGTGCACCAGCCTGGTGCCCGCCAGTGCGTCGTGCCAGAACTGCCGGGTGGGGTGAAAGCGGCTCAGGATGGCCCAGATGGCGACCCAGCCGCCCAGCAGCACCAGCACTTCCAGTGCGGGCACGCCAAACATGTAGGCGGCCAGGGGAGGCAGGAACCACAGCCAGCTCAGCACGTAGCGCAGCAGCGCACGCGCCTGGGTGATGGGCTGGCCGTCCTGGCCCACCACGCGGATGTGCCAGGTCTTCTGGGCCAGGGTCTGGCCCCTGGCCCAGAACCAGGTGAAGTAGATGCCGAACACCACAAACAGAAACGCTTGCAGCGCATGGCGGTTGTCCATGGCGTTGCGGGTCTGGCTGAGTGTGCCAAACAGGTAACCCGCAATGAACACCACGCCGAACATCAGCATGCCCTCGTAGAGCCAGCAGGCCATGCGCCGCCACAGGTTGGGGGCGGTGGCTTCGGCCAAGTGGGCGGGGGTGGTGCGGGCCTCAGCCTGCGAAGAGTGGGGGGAGGGCGATGCGGGCATTCCAGGTGTCATGCCCGTCGGGCCGGGCAGGTTGTAAACCTACTGAGGATACAGGCCTGAGGTGTCGGGCGTAACGGGTTGCGACGCCGTGGCGGCAGGGGGCTCGACCTGGCCCGCGCCCAGGGGGGGCAGCGCGGCCGGTACGGCCACCGGCACGGCCACGGGCGCGGTTTCCACTCCGGTGGAGGTGGATGCCGCGCTGGTGGGCGATGGTGAAGGGGCTGCTGCCGAGGAGGGCATGGGCGTCACGGGGGCCGCCACTCGGGGGCCGTGCTCGGTCACGGGCGGGATCTTGGGTGCGTTCGGGCGGCTCGGGTTGGCCTCGGTGGCCGCAGGCACCTGGGCCAGCTTCTTGGGCGAGACGGGGCGCAGTGCTGTGGCTGCGCCTGCGGGCTTGGGCACGGCCCGAGCGGCCAGCGCGCTGCGTTCTTCCTCGGACAGGGCTTGATAGGCCTCCCACTGTGCGCGCTTGTCATCCCTTGCCAGCCGATTGGTGACGGCGTAGTTGAGCCGGGCCTGGTTGCGTTGCTGGGCACTCAGGCTGGCCCATTCGGTGATGCGGTCGTGGAATTTCTTTTGCTCGTCTTCCGACAGCGTGGAGTAGTTGGACGC